>JBMNTS010000005.1:0-67068 GCA_050945855.1 Christensenellales bacterium
AGCTGCTGCCTGCCGCGCAAGGCTACGCCGGGCACCACTACTCAATTTACGGCTTTCTGTTGGGAATGGCGGTAATGTCGGTAAGCCTGATTTTGCTTGCGTAAGTGTTTTTCCCATTTTGCCGCAGATAGCGTTTTAGGTATCTTTTTTATTAATTTCAGGTGTTCAGTATTGACAATATGCAAGCCATGTGCAATAATTATGTTGGTAAAATTTTACAATAAATCCAGCTGTTTGGTCGGCGTGCAAAGCCGACCTATGAGGAAAAGATGAGTGAATTTTCTTTTAAAAACGCGCAAAAACGCACATTCTTAGTCACCGGGGCAAGCGGTTTTATCGGACGCGCCGTGGTGGATTACATTTTAAGCATGGGCGCAAAGGTGATTGCGGCGGATATGCGCCCTTCAGACATAAAAAAAGACAATCTGAGCTTTTGGCAGGTGGACCTTACCGGCGATTACAAGAGCCTGCCCGAAGATATTACCGACGTTATTCACGCCGCCGGCAGGGTGAGCGACTGGGGGAGTTACGAGGCTTTTTATAATATTAACGTGGCGGCGACGCAAAAGCTGCTCAGGCTGGCAAAGAGCGCGGGCGTGAGGAATTTTTTGTTTATCAGCTCCATTGACATTCACGGCTTTTTCGGGCATAACGGCACCACCGAGGACGGAGTGTATTATTCCTCCAAATGCTATTACCCTATGACAAAAAGTCTGGCGGAAAAAGAGGTGCGCGCTTTTACGAGCAAGGAAATGAAAACGGTGTGTATACGCCCCTGCACCGTTTACGGTCCCGGGGATACCACCGTGCAGGGCCCCATTATGGACGCCATTCTGAAAAGGCAGATGGGATACATAGATAAAGGGAAATACCTTATTTCCCGCGTATACATTTCCGACCTTGCGGAAGGGCTGTGCCGCGCGCTGGAATACGGCACGGGCGGAGAAGCGTATAACATCACTTCGGGCGAAAAGATAAACTGGGTCCAATGGGTAGAGGCCATAGCGGCAGAATTGGGCGTAAAGCCGCCTAAAAGGAACGCTCCTTACCCCATAGCTTTCGCGCTTGCGGCTACGCTGGAGTGGATTTACAAGCTGTTCAAAGCAAAAAACGCTCCCATATTGACCAAAATGCGTATCCAGCACGCCGGTCACGACTTTTATTTGGTGCCGGACAAGGCCAAAGCGGAATTGGGTTTTGAGCCCAAAATGCCCTGGCAGGACGGGGTAAAGCTGATGGTGGCCGAATACAAACAGCGCAAAGGACTGTAAAAAGGGATTTATAATAAGAAAAAAAGGGCGCCGTATTGGCGTCCTTTATAATTTCTGGTGGGAACAACAGGACTTGAACCTGTGGCATCTTGCTTGTAAGGCAAGCGCTCTCCCAGCTGAGCTATGCTCCCTTTTGGTGACCCCAAGGAGAATCGAACTCCTGTTACCGCCGTGAAAGGGCGATGTCTTAACCGCTTGACCATGGGGCCGGGAATTGGTAGCGGCGGTCAGATTCGAACCAACGACCTGCCGGGTATGAACCGGCCGCTCTAACCAACTAAGCTACGCCGCCATGTAAATGTTGATTTTGGTTGCGGGGATGGGATTTGAACCACATGACCTCCGGGTTATGAGCCCGACGAGCTACCAGACTGCTCTACCCCGCGACGATTGCCTTACTATCATAATATAACGATTAGGTTTTGTCAACTAAAATGCGGACAAAACAAAAAAATGATTCTTTTGAAATATTGACAAAAAATGTATCTTTTAATCAATAAAACAGCAGTAAAGCCAGAGGAATTGTCAATATTGACAATAATGTGGAAAGCGCCACAAGTTTGGCGGGCGTCTTTCTTTCGCCGTTGTTCATTTCCGAAAACATCATAACGTTGGTCGCAACCGGCATGGCGGAGAGCGCAATCATATTAAGGCGCGCCCCCTGTGTGTCGATTAGTATACCTAATAGCGCAATTAGAGCGAAGCCCAGCAGGGGGGAAAGCAGATTTTTTATCCCCGCCACCTTAATTACGTTGATATCGTTAAAGACTTCCTTTAAATCCATGGCCGCGAATTTCGCACCCAGTATAGTCATAGAGAGCGGCGCGGTAAGAATGGAAAACAATTCGGAGACTTTTTTGAGAGGGTAAAGGGCGGGCAGGGAGATAAAATTGAGATTCAATATAAAGAAAGGGAGCAGAAGCAAAAAAGTTACCGTAGGCGGATTGAGGAGTATTCTTTTTATGCTTATATCCTTTTTGTTTTTGGTGAAAAGATAGCTTCCGTAAGACCACGCCATTATATTAAAGGATATCATGGAGCCGGAGGCGTACAGGATAATTTCGGAATTGTAATCGGTCAGCATCTGCAGAAAAGGCACGCACATATATCCGATATTGCCGAAAACGCAGGCAAAATTGTACGCTCCGTATTTTTCGGACTCCTTTTTGCGGTAAAAAACCGCCTTCGCAATAAGCAGCATTATCAACATGTGCAAAAAGGTGAAGCCTATCACAAGGGCAAGGTTTTTCAGTACCTGCGCCCGGAAAGGGGTATTCAAAAAAGCGTCTATGGTGACAAAAGGCTGGCAGATGTATAACAGCATCGCCGCAAGCACCTTGGACGCGCTTTCTTCACGCAAAACTTTCGCCTTTACCGCGATAAAGCCGGGTATCGCCAGCAGCGCAAGAATAAATACGTTTTGAAAAGCAATTTCGGGATAGTTCAATTCGCGTTCCTTCAGATAATTTTATATTTTACAATCAGCGCCTGCATTTCCTTTAAGGGCGCGCGCCCTTTTTTGTAGCCTTTCAGCGCTCTTTTTACCGCCGTCCAAAACAACTCCAGCAGTAAGGCGTCGTCCTTTTCCAGCACATACTCAAACCCTTTAAGCATGGCGGCGTAATCGCTTTTGTCCTTTTGAATAAGCGTTTTGTCTACGGCGACAATCTCAATAAGCTCGTCTATCCAGAATTTCAGCTCGGATTTCGCGCCGGAGGGAAAATGCCGGGCGCAGCTTATCCCTTCTATAAGTTTTTCCCCTTCTCCCGCGTCCTCTTGCGTCAGCATTCTGATAAAGGCGTCCCTGAAAGGCACAATCGCCTGTTCGTAAAACTTCAGGTGCGCCCCCGCTATGTTTTTGTCCTTGTAGTACTTGGAGACAAAGTTGGTTATCCCCTTTATGCCCTCCCGGAGCTCGTGCAGCAGCCCTATTATAAGCGCCACCTTTGCCCCGTCCTCTTCGGGCATCCTGATGTAGTAGCCCTTGTCATATTCGCAGCACGCCTTTTCCAGTTCCTTATAATAATTAAAGTCCTTGGTGGCGTCTTTTACCACGTTGATTAATATGGGATTTTCCTCTATGTAGTCAAGCAGCTCGTCAATTACGGCTTCGCTGAGTCCGTGCGCCGTATTGCCTATGCTGGTGCATATCGCGTAAAACTTGCGGATAATACGTTCTTCCATAGTATCTCTCCTAACGGCTTTGCCTTGGCTTTGCATAGATTATAACATACTTTGCGCCATTTTGCATTAGAATGGGGCAATACTTTTTGGGCAAAGATTCAGCGCAAAAAGGTTTTTTCCGAAAAAAAAGCAATTTCCTTGTTGCAAAAAAAAACAAAAGAGTTTATAATAATTTTGTTGCCCTTGCAACATTTATTATGCGGAGGAAGAAGTGGATATATTTTCCCTGATCAGAAAAAACGCGCTTTTTGCTGATTTTACAGAAGAAGAAATCAACGGTGTGTTCGAATGCTTAAACGGCAAAATGAGTAAGGCCGGCACGGGCACGATAATCGCGCGCTCGGGCGAGGCGATAGAAAATATTACCATCATCCTGAAGGGCGGAGCGATAAAATTCCGGATTAAGGAAAACGGGGAAAACGAGGCGCTGGAAGAAATCAAGGAAGGAGGCTGCTACGGCGACGTGGAAGGCTTTTTGCCGGGGCCGAAATACACCTACTTTGTGGTGACCAGCAAGGACAGTCTGCTTTTGAACATCAATATCGGCAGCATAGTCACATTAAGCGACGTCAGCTACGCGCCGCACCAGAAACTTATCCGCAACTGCCTTGCCCAGCTTGCTCGCAAGGTGCTGGGGCTGGAGCGGGGCACCTCTTACCTTATGATAAAGTCCATGCGCCTAAAGCTGGCGACTCTGATATGCGACTGCTACAAAAAGCAGCAGAGTGCGGAAATCAATCTGGGAATGAACCGCAACGAAATGGCGGAATTTCTAAACGTAAGCAGACCTTCCATGAGCAGGGAAATGTGCAGAATGCGGGACGAGGGCATGTTCGACTTCCGCAAGGAGATAATAAAAATCAAAAATCTTGCCGCATTGGAAGAAATAGTAAGAACGGGAGAAAAGCCCAAAGCGTAAGCCGCCCAAAAGCGGCTTTTTTGTTGCGCCCGAAGTGTAATGCGAAAATTAAACTGCCGCAAAAGCCTTTTCGCGATACCGTTTTGCTTTTTTCGGCAAGCAAACTTCCGAGGCGGCGGGAGCGCGCCAAAAACCTCCCCGGTCAATCTTGACAGAGCGGCTATATTTATAGTATTATAAGGTATATCGGTTTTTATTAGAGGTAGCCAGATGAAAAAAATTATAGGCATAGTATGCGTTATCGTGCTGTTAGCCGCCTGCGCCGCAACAGTTTACTTTGGATCGGGCGGGTATAGTGTAAGAGTGGCGCACGCCAACCTTTACAGTGACAAAGGGTATATTGACTATGCAAAAGAGGTTTACTTTGACGTGGAGGCTCATCCGGAACTTGCCGAGCAGGGCTTGTTCTGGGCTCAATGGAACGAAAGCGAAAACAAGGTGGACCTGCTGCACGCGGACAGCGAGGAGGGGGCGGCTGTTATTGACCCCGATAAGCCTACCATAATCAATGTGCACGGCGTATTAATGGACGGAAACAAGGAACCCGAAATGTTCAACCTCAATTCCAAGGTAAACAGAGCGGAAGATTTCGGGATGGAAGGCGAGGACGCGTCCATGTTGTATCTTTGGATGCAAAAGGGCTGGAACGTGGGTGTTTTCCATTACAATAAATTTGCCGCCGACCTGCCCAATATAATAGAAGGCAAGATATGGTCGGGCAAGACGAAAACGGGAGTAAGGTATAAAACAAGCGATGACCAATACTCCGACCCTTATTTTACTCCCTATACTCTGGCGGAGCATTTTGCCGCCGAATATGTAAGAGCAATGAAGCTGCTTCCCCAAACCATGGGTGACAATGAGATAAGGATAGCAGCGCATTCCATGGGCGGACAACTGGCCACGGCGGGCATTTTCCTGCTTACCGAGCTTGCGGAGGCAAAGCAATTGCCTCATAACCAGCTGCCGGACAGATACGCCTTGCTGGACGCTTTTTTCAGCGTAAAAATGGTCTCGGGCGATTTGTTAATAAAAATAGGTATAAAAGACACCAATTTAAGATGGTCGGGCAAGCCCTTGCCGGGCAACAGTACGGGTTATACCATGATAGAGTGCCTTAAGGTAATGAAGGCGAACGGTATCGCGCTGGAATATTATGTTTATGAGGAAAGCTTCCTGAAATTATCCATGCTGGAACTGATAGAGGATTTGCGCGCGCTCTGCCCTTATACCGTTGTGCTGCCCGATTACAACAACATCAACAGCGAATACACGCTGACTATGGACGGACACAACGGGGTGCGCGAATGGTATATGGTTTCCATGCTCTCCGACCCCATTAAGGATATAACCGAAGGTAGAGACTCCGGCGAGCTTGCGCCTTCCGCCGCTATGGATACCGAGACCCTCAAAACGCTTGTCAATAAAGCGTATACGGTAGTGGAAGGAGCGCAAACGCCCACCACGGCGGATGACGCGATGGTGAGGAGATACTCTATCTATTACGAGTTAAACGAAGGTGTGAACGGCGCCAACCCTGACTACTATACCAAATTAAGCCCGGAGATTACACTCAAACCGGCCAAACGGACAGGCTATACCTTTAAGGGCTGGTACGCTACCCCCGACTTTTCCGGCGAAAGAATTGAAACAATAAACCCCGCGGAAAAGAAAGACATAAAGCTGTACGCCAAATGGAGCTGAAACTCCGCAAGCCACCAACTCAAAGGAAAAAATGATTATGCAAAAAGCCTTGATTTATCAAGGCTTTTTGCATATAAGACCTTGACTGACCTTGCGGCATAATGCCTTTTTTATCGTATTGCGTCGGGGTTATGCTTGGTTATCCTGTTTTTCCTGCCACTTTTTAAAGGCGTTATAGTTGCGGATATTGTAGAGGCGCACGAGCGGCGGGCAAAGGGCGGTAAGTAGCTTGAAGAACACAAAGACAAAAGAGGTGTGAATATGGGCTTTGCCGCGCTTTAATCCTTTGACCATTTTTTTGGCTACATGCGAGGCGCTCTGTACGGGCCAGGAGATGGGGATATCGCCGGCGGCGGCAAAAAAGTCGGTGGCAGTCGCTATAGGGTAGACTACCTGTATCTTTTGGTCTTGCCCCAATTCGTAACGGTAAGCGTCAGCAAACGCCCTGAGCGCGGCTTTGGTGGCGGAATACAGCGCGTAGCCGGGCAGGGAAATAAAGCCCATCGCGCTTGCGGTTATCAGCACGCTGTAGGGGGACTCGGGATAAAGCTGTTTCATTTTTTGCGCGCCGTAAAGGGCGCTGAACACATTTAAGTCAAACGCCTTATGATATCGCTCCCAATCGGGAGTGCCCAGTTTTTGATAAAAAGCGTATCCCGCATTAGCCACAAATATATCAACGCAGC
Organism: Christensenellales bacterium; assembly: GCA_050945855.1. Lineage (GTDB taxonomy): Bacteria > Bacillota > Clostridia > Christensenellales > DTU072 > CAYSNP01. The sequence continues at coordinate 6,765 of JBMNTS010000005.1, forward strand.
CCATTTTGCCTATCGCGTAATCAAAAACTTTGTCCACTCCTTCCGGAGAGGACACGTCCATATCCAATTTATAAAAATTGGGATGTTCGGTATCGTTTTTTTGCATATTGCGGGAAACGCCCACAACAATCGCGCCTTCGGCAAGCAAGCATTTAGCAAGTTCGTAACCGATACCGCAGGACGCGCCGGTTATCACAATTTTTTTACCCTTTAGATCCATCTTTTTCTCCTATGGCCTTTTTTATAATTTTAAGCGGTAGCAGAGAGAAAGTCAATATTGTTTTTTATCCGCTTTTGTGCTAAAATAAATATATGTTACAAGCCAAAGCGCTATCCGCACGGAAGCAGATAAAACATATTAATGACAAAATACAGGCAATGGAAGAGTTGTTCCGGTATATCCATCTGGCTTCGATAATAATAGTAGCCTTAGGATTCGCGATTGCTTCAATAAAGAATGAAGGCCCCAGCATACTTATGTTTATAGTGCTGTTCAGCTTTTTTCTGGGAGAGGGGATTGCCCGCATGATATGGACTGCAAAAAAGAAATATCCCATGCTTGACACTATTAACACACTGGTGAAACAAGAGTTTGGCGAAGTTTCCTCCCCCGATGCGTCAAAGGCCTGGCTTGTGCTGGAATACTGGAAGAGAGCAAAAACCCTTTTACTGATAAAAAAAGGTCTCCCCGCGCTTTCCGCGGTAAGGGTAAGCCGTTTGCGTAAAAAGTTCTATGTGCCCTTAAATGACCTCGGTCACGGCATAAAATCAAATGAAGAAGAAATAAGAGTGATTTGCGAGAATACCTTGAAAGAAATCAAGAAAAGTGTTAATGATTTGGGAGAGGACAAAATAATTGCGCCTTTGTATCTGGACACCGTAGGGCTGCTTAGCCGCAACGTCTACTGTGAGGAATAAGGTAAAGGGCAGAATAAATGGAAGAAAAATCCGGTTCGATAACTCAAATAAAGCAAATCAAGAAAACCCTGCTAATAACCGATACAGTTTTCCGTCATAGTATGATTATAATTATTATCGCCATAGGAATATTGGCGATAGCGAAAAGCTACACCGAGTCGGCTGTCCCGATTTTTGTACTTTTTCCTCCCATAGTATTCTTTTTTGTATTTGTCTATTCTCTTTTTTGGACTGCAAAAAAAGGTTATGAATATAATTTGCTGATAAATATTTTGGTCGATATGGCATTCGGCAGGGTGACGGATGAGGACAAGGAAGAGGCAAAAAAACTGGCTGAGCAATGGAGAGCGCTTTTCCCCATTAAGTCCTTGCTGCGACCTTTGCATCCTTATCTTTGCTACCGCGCCTGCCTTTTGAAATTACGTGTGTATAACCGGGCGATAGGCTTGTCTCACGGTATAAAAACAGATTGCGGGGAACATAACATAATAAGCGATTTTGCCCGCAATACCTTTTCTATGATTACCCCTTTATTAAAAGATAAAGAAAAAGCGGGCCGGACTTTGGAACAAGTACTGACCCTGCTAATGAAAAACTCATATTCGCTGAATTAATTTGAGGTATTTTCCGGTTAAACGATAATATTGATTATCTTCCCTTTAAGATAAATAACCTTTTTAATATTTACTCCCTCCAGCAAGGAGGTTTCCGCTTTTATTTTTTCGATTACCTCATCCTGCTCGGTTTCTCTGTCTATTACTATTTTGCCCTTTAGCTTGCCCATAATCTGAATAGGTATCTCCACCCTGTCCTCAATGAGGTTGTTCTCGTCATACTCCGGCCATGCCTGTCTTTCGATAAAGCCGCCGAAATAATTTTGGTACAGTTCGCTTGCGATATGCGGCACAATAGGATTGAGCAGCAACAGCAGGGTGCGGTACTCTTCGGGCGTGACGAAGCCTCTCTTGTAGAACACGTTGACCGCGCTCATCATTGCGGCTATGGCGGTGTTGAATTTGAGAGCGTCAAAGTCGTCGCTGACCTTTTTTATCAGCACATCCAAATTGAAATCGTCGGTTTGGGCATCCTTAATCATATCCTGAAGAGCCCAAACTCTGTTTAAGAACTTGTAGCTGCCCTTTATGCCCTCAGGCGACCAGGGCGCGCTTTTTTCGTAATCGCCGATAAACATTATAAAGGTGCGCAGGGTGTCGGCACCGTATTCGGCGATAACGTCGTCGGGGTTTACCACGTTGCCGCGGGACTTGCTCATCTTTTCCCCGTCCGCTCCCAATATTAGCCCTTGCGCGGTGCGCTTGGCGTAAGGCTCCTCATGGCCTACCACTCCTATGTCGTATAAAAACATATTCCAGAAGCGGCTGTAGATAAGGTGCCTTGTAACGTGCTCCATACCTCCGTTGTACCAGTCCACCTGCCCCCAATACTTATACGCCCCGGGGTCTACCACGTGCTTATCGTCGCGGGGGGACATATAGCGCAAAAAGTACCAGCTGCTGCCTGCCCATTGCGGCATGGTATCAGTTTCCCTTTCCGCGGGGCCTCCGCAGACGGGGCACACGGTATGCACCCATTCCTTAACTTTGGCAAGCGGGCTTTGAGCGTCCTCGCCCGGGGTAATATCCGATACTTCGGGCAGCGTCAGCGGCAAATCTTCTTCCCTCATCGGCACCTGACCGCATTTGGGACAGTTGACAATGGGGATAGGTTCCCCCCAGTATCTTTGGCGGTTAAACGCCCAATCCTTCATTTTGTAGTCCGTTTTGGGATAGCCTAAGCCTTCCTTTTGCAGATATTCTATCATGGCGGGGATAGCCTCGCCCACTTCCATACCGTTAAGGAATCCGGAGTTGACCATTTTGCCTCCTTCCTTAGCGATATACGCCTCTTTTTGAATATCGCCGCCGGAAATGACCTCAATAATGGGCAAATCGTACGCTTTGGCGAATTCCCAGTCTCTGGTGTCGTGCGCGGGAACTGCCATAATCGCGCCCGTGCCGTAATCCATCATAACGTAATCGGCGGTAAAAACAGGTATGCGCGTTTTGGTTACGGGATTAATCGCAAATATCCCTTTTGCCGGAACGCCCGTCTTTTCCTTGGATAAAAATACCCTTTCCAGCTCTTTTTTGCCTTTTGCCTGTTTGCGGTATGCCTCAATCTCCTCTTTGTTTTCCAGGGATTGGCAAAATTCGTCCAGCAAGGGATGTTCGGGGGATATTACCATAAAGGTGGCGCCGAAAATAGTGTCCGGACGGGTGGTGTACACCGTCAGATTGTACTCCTTATTGCCGTCGGTAACCTTAAAGATAATGTCCGCGCCTTTGCTTTTGCCTATCCAGTTTTCCTGCTCAATTTTTATTTTATCCAAAAAGTCCAGATTCTTAAGGTTATTGAGTAGCCGCTCGGCGTATTTCCTTATGCGCAAAAACCAAACGTCCTTTTCCTTTTGCACCACTTCGGAGCCGCAGCGGTCGCAAATGCCGTTCTGGCTTTCCTCATTGGCAAGCACCACCCTGCAGTCCGGACAGTAGTTTACCAGCGTGGTGGATTTATACGCCAGCCCGTTTTTGAAAAGCTGAATGAAAATCCATTGCGTCCACTTGAAATAATTGGGGTCTGTGGTGTCGATAACTCTGGAAAAATCAAAGGAATAGCCCATTTTTTTAAGTTGGGCGTCAAATATTTTGATATTGTCGTCGGTGACCGCTCTGGGATGCCGCCCCGTTTTGAGGGCATAATTTTCGGTGGGCAAGCCAAAAGCGTCGTATCCTATAGGAAACAGCACGTTATAGCCCTGCATACGCTTTTTGCGGCAAATCATTTCCATTGCGGAAAAAGCGCGTATATGCCCCACGTGCAGCCCGGAGCCCGAAGGGTACGGGAATTCAATCAGCCCGTAAAACTTCTTTTTGGAGGGGTCTTCGGTGACCTCAAAAACGTGGTTGTTATACCAATAATCCTGCCATTTTGCTTCAATCTTTTTAAAATCGTATACACCCATTATTTTGTCCTTCTTACCCGTTTTCCGTATTTCTTAACTATAGCAAATATGCCCGCAAAAGTCAAACACCTTTCAATTATTGGTAAATCGGGGCAAAAATAAGCGTACCGGCTGAATATACGCGCTTATAGGCGGCATACGCGCATAATTAATCGACGTAATTATTGCTTTTACGCCTTATTTTTGATATAATTTTATCAGTATGAAAAAGCCGGCTTTTTATAATAGCGCGTTGGGCAAAATCATTGTCTGGGCGCTGGTTATCTTACTTTTGTTATCGTCTGTAATCCTTATAGGCATATATTACTTCTACCCTTTTCCCGAAAATAACGAAGAGCCCATTCCCGATCCCGGAGAGGGACCGCTGGTATACGGGCAAGAGGTTTTGCAAGGCTTTCACAACAGCCTTCAGGTGTTTTTGCAAAACGCGCTTTTCCTCAACCGCGCCAACGCGGAACAGCTGGTAAGGTTTTTCCTTACCGCGTTTTCCCGGGCGCGCGTCCCCGGCGAAAAGGTGCTTGCCTTCGGTCAGTATCTTGCCGTGCATTGGAAGGAGGCGGATACTTATCTGGAAAGGGTAATAGGCTACCTGGAGGAGGACGGCTCCGGAATCAAGGTCAGGGAAGGGGTGGATATTTATACTTTTTATGGTGAAATCGCGATAATTTCCGTCGCCCTTATAAATATGCTGGACGCCTGCGGCTTTAGCAGAGGTGAAATCGGGGCTACCCTTTTCGAGTTTTTGTATCAAATCCCCGACGCGGAATATCACGCCGCCCTGCTCAGCCTTTCCAAACAAGGCTTTATTACCCTTTATGATAGCATATACGCTGTGCTTGCCGTAGCCAATGCGGATTTTTCCGCGGGCTATACCCCCGAGGGCTTGCGCAGAATGCGCAGCGGGATGTATCAGATAGGCGGCAATTATATTAATTTGTATAACGACCCGGGCAGCGAAACCATAGAAGGGGTGTTCGGCGTTCGCTTTTTGGTTTTGCCCGAGGATGTAGGCGAAATCGAAGAGGAGCAGCTTGCCGCCTACAATGACGCGATAGCCTCACTCGACGGGCTTATCGGCTTTTCCCTGCTCTTTTTCAGCGAGTTTTGCGTGCGCGCGACGGACGAACTTTACGAAAACGCCGCCGAATACGCGCAAAACAAAGAAGAGGACCGCCTTATCATATCCGCCCTTCAAGCGGCAAGGAGCGCGCGCTCCGCGCTGGACTCCTGCTATGCCAACAGCAAAAATACCGTCATTAAGAATGATGCTCAACTGGTTTCCGCTTACGCGCTTATGTATGAAAAATTCGGCAGCCTTACAGGCGCAGGCGGGGGGGATTACTCCTCCGATTTGCAAGAATATTTGGATATCCTTTTCAGCCTTGCGGGAGATGAGTATAAAGATATAGACACCTTAGCCAAAGCGGGCAACCTCGACGAGGATACAAAAGGCGCACTCTTGGGCAAAATCGAGCAGCTTTCGGAAATCGACGAGGAGACCAAAGCGTTCCCCGCTAAGGTGGCGGGAGTGCTGATATTCAACATCGCTTTCAAGGTATTGGACGTGAAGGGATTTTTGGAAGAGCTGGCGCAAAACGCGGCAGGGGGTATGGTATAATGCTGAAGGTAATAAACGTTTATAAGACTTTTGAAAATGGCGGCTCTTTTGACGCCGGCAAAGACACCCGCCGCATGGTGCTCAAAGGCGTTAGTTTGGATATCCAAAAGGGCGATTTTGTGTCTATAATGGGCGCCTCCGGCAGCGGGAAAAGCACGCTGCTCACCATTATGGGCGGCATCGACAGACCCACTGCGGGCGAAGTGTATTTTCAGGACAGATGCATAAGCAATCTCCCCGAATCCCAGCTTGCCGTACTGCGGCGTACAAAAATCGGTTTTGTGTTTCAGTTCTTTAATCTTGCCCCATACCTGAGCGTGGAGGAAAATATTTTACTGCCCATAATTCTGGACGGCAAAAAGGTCAGGGATTATGCGGGAAAAGCGGCGGAGCTTATGAAGTATCTTGGGATAGCGGAGTATAAAAATTCCCTGCCCGGCAAGCTCTCGGGCGGAGAGCAGCAAAGGGTGGCTATCGCCAAAGGGCTTATCAGCGACCCCGACGTAATCCTGCTTGACGAGCCTACCGGCAATCTGGACAGCGTAAGCGCGGAGGATATTATGCGCCTGCTGGTCAAAATCAATAATGAGCGGGGCACCACCATAGTGCAGGTCACGCACAGCGAGCATAACGCCCTCTACGCTTCCAAAATCTATCATATCAAAGACGGTCAGATTATAGCCTAATGAATATTATTTTAAAGCACACCTTAATAAGCATGCGCAAAAACAGGGCGCAAATCGCTTTGATTATCGCAACGGTTACCGTGGTTGTGAGTATGCTTTTCGCAAGTTTTTCCATGTTTGACATATTCTTCAATATCAACGCGGCGGAGTTTACCCGCCTTGCTGCGGACGCGGATATGATAGTGGGCGCCCATTACGACGGCGAATTTTATTCCTCTAACGAACTAAATGATTTGCTATCTCCTTACGCGGACAAGATAGAATATAAAAAGCATTTTATTAAAATGAGAGGGGTATTGCGGACCGAAAAGGATAATATCGGAGTGCTGATTGAGGCTACCGACCTTGCGGAATACCTTAAAAATACCACTCTTTACGGAAAGTATCGGGAAGGGGGGCTTGCCTATCCCTCCATAGTTATTAATCAGCGGTTTGCGGGCGAAAACAACCTTGGTTTGGGCGACACCGTGGAGCTTTTTTTGGGCACAGCGGAAGGCTACAAAAAATTCAGCGTATACGCCATAAGTCAGAACACCGGCATATTTGCCTCCGGCGCCGCCATTAACGTGCTGATAGACCTTAATGACGCGGAAGGGCAGGGGCTGATTAACGTCACGCTGCTGAAGTTTAAGGATAAGGCGGTTTATGTCCAAGTGGAAGAACTGCTTAACGAACGCATGCCGAACATAAGCGTGGGCGAAGCCCTGAACACCACGCGCAACAGACAAATCGCGCTTAACAACACCCTGCTTTTCGGGGTGGCTTTACTGTTTATAGCGGGTATGATGTCGCTTATTCTGGTCACCAGTTACATGATAATTGTAAAATCCCGCCTTAACGAAATGATAATATTCAAGACCGCGGGCGCGACTCCGCTGCAGACTACGCTTATTATGCTGTCCGAAGCCCTGATGTACGCGGTGGCCGGCTCCCTTTGCGGCCTTATCGTGGGCAGAGGGGGTATGGCGCTTGCGGAATCCGCGCTGCTCAAAAACTTTTCCGCCGCAATTACTTACGAGTGGTGGAAATGGCTGCTTGCTTTTGCGGGCGGCATAATCTGCGCTCTTGCTTCCGCCCTTGTGCCGATTATCAGGCTTTCCCGCAAATCCATACGCGAGGCGACCTCGGGCACGGTAAAGGAAGTCAGGAATATAAAGCCGGTATATTTGATAATTTTGCTTGCGGTAATGGGCATAGTAATCTACGCTATGCGCAGCCTGTCCACATTCTACGTGCTTGTCTTATGCGCGCCGCTTATTGCGCTTATCGCGCTGTTTATCTTTGCCGGCTCTCCAAACGTACATCTTTGGGTATCCAAAATAGCTGAAAAAATATTCCAAAAAGGCGTATTCAGACTTTCATCGGTAACGACAAGGCGAAACGGAGCGGTGCATAACGTGTCCGTTCTGCTCTCCACGGTAATCGCTTTCAGCTTTATGGTGGTGGCGGTAATAGATTTTGTAAACGTGATGCTTACGCCAAGCAACGCAAGGTACGTATCCGATTTTGTAGTGGAGTACCAAAGCGGCGACAAGCTGCCCTCAAGAGCGGATTTGCTAAGGCTGGAGAGCGGGCTTGCGGGAGTGGAAGGGATAGAAGGGGCGTATCTTGTGGCTTCAAGCGGTATTGAGTTAAAGGACGAAAGCGGGAAATACGCGGACGACGACAGATGGTTGCAGCTTGTGGGGCTTTCCGATCTCTCCAGGCTGGATTATATTTTTGCCGACCCCGGCAACATTGTATACAAGCTGCCCCCTTCCGGCGCGGAGCATCCCGCAATATGCAATATAGACCTTATCAAGCGGTTTGGTCTTAAAGCGGGGGACGAGCTGCGCTTCCTTATCCGCAACGAGGAGGGAGAAGTAATAAGGGAGTACGGGCAATCCGTCACCATAGTGGGCATTGATTACACCGCAACCGAATATGACAAGTATGTTTATACCGATTTGGGCGCGCTGTACGACAATGAGGAAAGCCTTGCGATAGGCGTACGCTATTTTGTCAACGCCGGGCAAGGCGAGGAGGCCTTTTCGCGTTTGCGCGGCTTTCTGGAGCAGGACGGGGAGTTTGGGGGACGCGCTTTTGTTTTCGGTTATGAGCGGTGGCTGTACTCTTCCGCCCTGGGGCTGGGCAATGTGAAAGGGCTGCTTGCCATGCTGCAGATTGCCATTTGCCTGGTGGCGTTTTTAGGGATAGTCAACGTCAGTATAGTTACCGCTTACGACAGGGAGCAGGAATACAATATATATAAATTCAGCGGTATGAGCGAGAAAGGTTACCTATTGCACGCCCTGGGCGAAAGTGTTATAATAGGCATGTCCGGCGCCGCTATAGGCGCGGTTATTTGCGTATGCGTGTATCAGATGATGCCCGCGCTTGCCATCGCCGCGGAAAAATATATGGTTTTTGCCGCGATAAACGTTAAACTTGCGGTTGTGCTTTCCGCCTGTTTTGTCCTCTTCGGGCTGTTGTGGTATTCCATTGCCTGCAGGGGCAGGCGGAGATTTAATCTTATGAGGAGCCAAAACGAAAGACTGATATAGGAGTCATTATGAAATACAGGATAAACAAAGAGAACTACAAAACTTTTTCCGTTTTTGAAGAAAACAGAATGTCCCCGCGTACATATTTTATTCCCTTTTCTCAAAAAAGCGAACTTGCGATTACCTCTCCGCAAAGCGAGAGGTATTATTCGGACAAGGTTACCCTGCTTTCGGGGGAATGGGATTTTATCTATTACGATAAGGTAAGCGGGATTGCGGACGAATTTGACTCCGATGAGGTAGGCTGGCAGAGCGTAAGCGTGCCTTCGGTATGGCAAAGGACGGGTTTTGAGTCTCCCGTATATCTTAACCATTCTTATCCCTTCCCCTCCAAGCCTCCGCGCTTCCCATACGATTGCCCGGCAGGGATATACAGAAAACGCTTTAGCGTGCAGGGCTATTCCCGCCATATCCTCACCTTTTTGGGCGCTGCGGGCGGACTGGAAGTTTACGTCAACGGGAAACGGGTAGGTTACGGCGAAGGCAGCCACAATACGCAGGAATTTGACATAACCCCCTTTGTTCAAAGCGGGGAAAACGAGCTTGTGGCGGTGCTGTTCAAGTGGAGTAACGGCACTTATTTGGAATGTCAGGATATGTTCAGGGAAAACGGCATTTTCCGCGACGTATATATTACGTCTTTGGCGGAGTATGATTTTTGGGATATAAAGCTCACTCCCAAAAAGAGCGGCTTCGGGTGGGAACTGCAAATAGCCGCCATGCTGAACAATAAGGACGACGATTTTCAGGCAACGGCCTATCTGTATGACAATGACCGATTGGTGGCGCAAGCCGAATTAAGGGACAATTACGCCGAGCTAACCGACCTGGAAGTGCAGGAGTGGTCCGCGGAAATACCTTACCTTTACGAATTGTATCTGGAGATTGTGCACAACGGTGAAACGCTTAGCGTAGTTCGCAGCTTTGTAGGCTTCAAAGAGGTAAGCATAGACGGGGCAGTCTTTAAAATCAACGGCAGGGCGGTAAAGCTGTTGGGCGTAAACCGTCACGACACGCATCCGCAAAAGGGATATGCGATTAGCGTGGAGGATATAGAGCGGGATATTTTGCTTCTTAAGCAATTCAACTGCAATGCCGTTCGCACTTCGCACTATCCCCCCGACCCCGTGTATCTGCAGCTTTGCGACATTTACGGGCTGTACGTGATAGACGAGGCGGATATAGAGTGTCACGGCGCCATTAGAAAGGGGCGCAGAGGCAGGATAAGCAACCGCCCGGAATGGGAAGGGCATTTTTTGGACAGAGTAAAGCGCATGGTAATCCGCGATTACAACCGCGCTTGCGTCGTTATGTGGTCATTAGGTAACGAGTCGGGCGGCAGGCGCAATCAGGACACCTGCGCGCGCTGGATAAAAAAGGTCAGCCCTCTGCCCGTGCATTACGAAAACGTTTACGGCCCCGTAAGGTTTGGCTACGACGTCACAAGCAGAATGTACACTCATCCCGAAACCCTGGAGAAAATAGGGCAGGGCAAGGCGAACATTTTTTACGGTAAAGGCAAAAAGCCCTTTTTCCTTTGCGAATACGCTCACGCCATGGGAGTGGGTCCGGGCAGCTTAAAAGAGTATACGGACGCTTTCTTAAAGTATGACAACTTAATGGGCGGCTGCGTGTGGGAGATGATAGACCACGCGGTGGAGGGCTACAGCGATAAATACCGTTACACCTACGGAGGCGACCACGGCGAAGCGGCGCATGACGGCAATTTTTGCGTGGACGGCTTGTTTTTCCCGGACAGGACGCCGCATACGGGAGCGTACGCAATGCTGGAGGCTTACCGCCCTATAAGAGCGCAAATGCTTGCTCCCGACGTCTTTACTTTCAAAAACATACGCAGCTTCAAGAGCGCTGAGGATATCAGGATAAACTGGCTGCTGCTGAAAAACGGGGAAGAGGCGGACGGAAGTTCCTTTATAGCTGATATCGCCCCCGGCGACACCATAGTAAAAAATATCACTTACAAGGATATGGATAAGGATGCGGAATACGTGCTGCGCTTCACTTATACGAATCTTGAAAAAACCTTGACGCTGGGCAACGACGAGTTTATTGTTCAGGCGGCTGACTTGCGACACATTCCCGGGGAAGGCGAGTGCAAAAGGAGTATTGAGGACGGCAAGTGCATTATAGAATGCGAAAATTCAAGCATAGTTTTTGACAAAAAGGAAGGCAGACTTGCCGGCATTAAGGTAGCGGGACAGGAAGTGCTGGCGAACGCTGTTGCCCCCAATATTGCGCGCGCGGATCTGGACAACGATGGCAAAATCAAAAAACGCTGGAAAAAACAGGGGCTGTACGAAAGAAAGCTCAAGGTCAGAAAAGTGACCGAGACCCTTGAGGCCGGCCGCGCGGTCTATCAGGTAAGCGCCGCTTACGGCGGAAAGACTAAGTTCAGGCTAAACACCGTATACGAGCTTTTTGCGGACGGCAGCATCAAAATCACCAATTCCATAAAGAGTATGTTCAAAAAAATCAATCTGCCCCGCTTCGGCAATATGCTGAGACTGAACAGAAGCTATGAAAACATCGAGTATTACGGCAGAGGGGAAAAGGAAAACCTGCCCGACTTTAAGCTGCAGGCGCAACTGGGCAGATACTCTGCCAAAATCGCCGACTTTGCGCAAAACTACATAAAACCGCAGGAATCCGGCATTCATACGGATATGCGCCTGGTAAGCCTTACCAACAAAAAGGGAGAGGGAATAGCCATAAAAGCGTGCTGCGCGCCCTTTATATTTAACGCAAGCCTATATGACACCGACAGTATTATAAGCGCCGCCCACCCCGAGGACTTGCGCCCCGCTGACGCCGCTCTTATCTATATAGACGGCTTTATGCGCGGCACAGGCAGCAACTCCTGCGGCCCAAAACCCATGGAAATGTATACGGTCAAAGCGGGCAGAGCGCCACTGACCTATTCTTATATTATCTGTCCTATAACAAAAAGCGATAAATAATATATCACGGCAATTAATAAGAAAAAAGCCTTGAGAACACTATAAATCTACCTTAACACGCCGCAGGCGTATTGCATTTCGGCATAAGCCGAAATTGCATATTGCCGGTATAGGCAATATTTCATATTGGCGCAAGCCAATATTTAATTGCGCCGCAAGGCGCCTTGCGGACGCGCATCTATACAAGCATTTTCCCTATGGATGCCAACTCTTCCTGAGCTTCTTTGGGCAGCAGTACGGGCTGAATGCCCAGTTTATGACATTCCAGAATTTTGTGGGCGGTGATTTCCAATACTTCGGTAGTATCCGCCGCTCTCCTTACGCTGTTTCCGCAGACTACCAGACCGTGATTTTGCATTAGTGCCGCCGCGCCTTCCGCGCCTAAGGCATCGGCCACCATATCGCCCAATTCGGGGGAGCCGGGGATAACAAAGTCCACTACGGGGACTTCGCCGATAAAGGCGGCGTCCGTGGAGACCGGCTTAAAGCTGAGATTGGTAAGCGCCATAAGGGTGGCCGCGGGGGCGTGGGAGTGAATCACCGCCATAATCTCCGGCCGTTTTTTGTAAATGGCAAGATGCACCATTTTTTCGCTGCTGGCGGAAAGGCTACTCTCGCCTACCACGTTGCCGTCAAGGTCTATGCGCACCATCATATCCGCCTTAAGGTCACCCTTGAATATGGAACTGGGCGTAATCCATACGTGGTTGGGGTTGTCCTCACAGCGCGCGCTTACGTTGCCGCCTATGCCGGTAATAAGCCCTTTGGCGTAAAGCTCGTTGGTGACCTGCAATATCTCGTCGCGCACGTCGCCCACTTTGGCAGCTTCAGGTTGGGCGTAAATGATTTTCTGTTCAACTGTTTCCCGCTTTTCCTCGGTTTTTTTCCCGAACAGCCTTGCAAAGAAACCTTGTTTCTTAGCCTGCCTTTCAACAACGGGCCGCGCCTCTTCCTTTTTGACTGTGTCCGCTTGCGGAGCAATTATCGGAGCCTGTGAAAGCGCGGAAACATCAGTGATACCCGTGCTTGCCATAGCTTTTCCGTAAGAGGTCATCATCAGCTTAAGCAAGGACTGCATGCTCATTGCCTTGCGCACATTGCCGGTAAAGCTCATTTTTCCCGTCATGGCCGCTTTCGCTCCGTTAACGGTGCCTTTCATCATTCCGTCAAATATCTCAATCGGCATATTCAGGCACACGTCGGCGGCGCCTCCGGTAAACTCGCCCAAGCCGCAAATAACCTCGCCGCCCTTGAAGTACATATAACAGCTTTGCCCGTTGTCCTTAAAGGTGATTTGGAAACTTATATCCTTACTCGCCGTCTTTTGCCCTACTTCCTCATCGGCGGAAAGCTCCTTTAAAAATGCCTCGATAAGCTGCATATATCCGCCCGCACCCGCCGGCGTTGCCGCGGTATCGGGTGCCTTTTGGGGCGCCGTTTCCGGCTTTTGAGATACCTTTACTTCTTGTTTCGCCGAAGCGGCGTCCAAATCGCTTACCCCGGTCTGCTTGGCTTTAAGGCCGGCAAGCGCCTGTATATCCACCTTCCTTTCGCCCGTAAAGGAAAAGTCTTTAAGCGCCTTGCGGTTGATTACGTCCGAACTTAACTCTCCTTTGAGCAGCCTCTCGATATTTTCCGCGATTATCAGCCCCTGATGTATGCTTACCTGTTTGGTATTGCCGCCTATATGCGGAGTGCATAAAACGTTTTCCATTTGCACCAGCGGGTCATTATACGCCGGAGGCTCCACGTCAAATACGTCCAGTGCCGCTCCCGCCAGTTTTCCGCTTTTGAGAGCGTCCAACAGCGCGGCGCTGTCTACCAGCGCGGCGCGCGCGGTGTTGACGAAATACGCTCCGTCCTTCATTTTCGCGAACGCCTCCGCGTTAATCATCCCTTTGGTCTGCCCGGTTACCGGAGCATGCAGGCTTATTATATCGCTTTCACTAAGCAACTCGTCCAGTTCTGCCTTACGCGCGCCCATCAGAGCCGCCGCGCCGAAAGTAAGGTAAGGGTCGTACACCAGCACCTGCGCGCCGAAAGCAAGCAGCCTTTTCGCCACCTTTTTGCCTATCGCCCCGCCGCCTATAAGACCTACCTTTTTGCGCCATAGTTCCATGCCCTGATAACGGAAATACGCCGCTCCCATTCTGCCCATATCCCCGGCCTGACCCCCTTCCTCTTTAAGGAAAGCCGCCGCCTGGGGAATCATGCGCGCGAGGTTGAGCATAAAAGCCAGCGCCAAATCCGCCACCGCCTCCGAATTTCTGCCCGGTGTGTACACTACCGCTATGCCCGCCGCGCTGCACGCGTCCACGTCGATATTGGTGGGATTGCCTCTGCATACGCCTATCATTCTGAGGTTGGGCAGCGCCTTTACTATGTCCGCGTCCACAATATCCACTTCGGTAATAAAAATATCGTAATTTTTGAGGGTGGATATCATTTCCTCCCCTTCCAGCATGTCTCCGTCCCGGTAATTTTTCGCGGTGACTTCCCCGTAAGCGCGCAAAAGGTCGATAGCCTCCGCGGATAAATCCGCGTCCGAATAAATGCGCAGCTTAGCCTTTTGGGTGCCGCTCTTTTTTTCGCCCTCCGCCGACTTTAACTCGCTTATCAGCGCGCCTAACGGCATATTTGTTTCAAAGGAAGAGGCGTACGCCTCCCGCCACTCTTCGTAAATGCGGCGGTAGGTCTCCTCCTTGCCCGCGAACTTATCCTTTACGCCGACCATTTCGGCCGCTGCTTCCTTTAGCCCTTTGTATATCCCCGCGCCCGCCGCCGCGCATATAGCCGCGCCCAGTACGGACGCCTCCGGAAGCGCGGTCCTTATTATCTCCTTTTCCGTAACCTGAGAGATAATATAAGGAAAGATATCGTCTTTGCTCGCGCCGCCGCCTATGGCGATTTTTTCAGGCTCCGCCCCCGCGACCTCGGCAAGCTGGTCTATATTTGCCTTGACCCCGAAGGCAAGCCCTTCCACAACCCCGCGGGAAATATTAGACCGGTCAAATTCGTTAGGAATATGATTGGTGGTGGAAAAGTATATCTGGTCAATGGGCAGGGCAAGCACGGAAACGTTGAAAACCGAAGCCCCCACCGTAGAGAGAAGCCCGCCCGCGCCGCAGGGAGCGGCGGCGGCGTTTTCCATAAGCGCGCCCACAGGATTGGGCAAGCCCTGATAAAGCAGCCCCGCTATCCATTCAAGCGCCATGCCCGAGCCGCCCGCGTTACTCTCCAATACATAAACGCCGGGGACGGGTCCCACGCCTGACCATAGCCTTTGCTTAGGGTCGATTATCGGTTTTTCGGTAATCAATTGTATGGGCATGGTAGTGCCCGCCACGATTCCGCATTCCCCCGGGTTGACGATATTCATACCCAACAGCGCGCTTTGCGTATCTCCCGCGCCGTAGACCGCCCGCGCGCCCTCCTTAATATTGAGTTCCTTGCATAAATCGGGGAAAACCGTCCCCGCCTCGCTTGCGCAATCCACAAGCGGTGGCAAAAACGCCTTGTTAAGCTCCAGTTTTTCGATAAGCTCATCCGACCAGGCCGAATTTTTAAGGTCGAACAATAAGGTTTCCCCCGCCTGTGTTCTTTCCACTCCGATTTTTCCGCAAAGACGGTAGATTATGTAATCGGAAAGGGTGAATACGGTGGCGATTTTGTCATACAAATCCCTTTGCGTATCCTTTAGCCACAGCAGCTTGCACGCCGTAAGGTTGGGCATGGGCTTATGCCCGCAGATGCTATAGATAAGGTCGGCGCAAGTGTCGTTTAAGCGCATTGTCGCATCTACCGCGCGCGCGTCCCTGTTGGGGGAAGCAAACAGCGCCTCCCCGTCCTTATCCAGCGCAACCAGGGTATGCCTCATGGAAGATACGCCTATTGCGGCAATCTCGCTTACCCCCGCGCGCCTGACGCACTCCGCTATGCTTTCCCTGACCGCCTGCCAAATCAGGCCGGTATCCATACCGAAGCCGTAATCGCCTATGGCGGATATGCCCCCTTTTACGTCGCGCCTGACCAGAGTAACCAACTCCTTACCGCAAAAAAGGGCGCACCTTATGGAGCCGCCCCCGATATCAATGCCTATTACGTTTTTTTTCATGCTTTCTACCTCTAAAAATTATATGTACAGAATATAGAAAATAATATAATTGACCGAGCACAAATCTATAAATCGACAATAATCATTGTAAATCAATAACATAATAAAGTCAATACGGACAAAATGCAAAGCCTTCACCAATTGCTTTAAACAAAATTACATACAAAATTTTAAACATTACGTTTTAAACCTATTGAATTATTTTGATAGAAATGATATAATTGTGCAAACAACTTTAAGGAGAGGTGTATGCAACCGATAAAAGTATTTATTACCGGGGCTTCGGGCTCCATGGGCAGCGAAGTGTTAAAAGCTGTTATGAACAATGAAAAGTTCAACGGCATCGTGCTGCTCAGAAAAAAGAAGGCTAACGAAAAGCTGTGCGCGAAACTCAAAGCCAGATATCAAGACAGAATAGAAGTGGTTTTCGGCGATTTGTCCAATTTCAAAGATTGCGTGGACACGGTGGCAAAGGCGGATTACATTATTCATTGCGCCGCCATTATCCCGCCCGCTTCCGACCACAACCCCGAGCTTGCGGAAAAAGCGAATTACATCGGCACAAAAAATCTGGTGGCGGCAATAGAGCAGGATAAAAACAAGGATAAAAAGAAGTTCGTTAATATCGGTTCCATCGCCGAATACGGCAACCGCCATTTCCCCGCGCATTGGGGCAGGGTGGGCGACCCGCTGGTATCCTCCGTTTACGATTACTACGCCGTGACCAAAATAAGAGGGGAGCGCTCCGTGGTGGAATCGGATATAAAGTACTGGGTGTCCCTAAGACAGAGCGGTATTCTTTACGATAACGTGCTGTTTAACAATATGAACGACGGCCTGATGTTCCACACCAACTGGAACACCTTTATAGAGTGGGCTACCGCGCGCGACAGCGGGCGTATGATACACAACCTCATAGAGCTTGACTCTACAGGCAAGCTGCCGGAAAAATTCTGGCAAAGAGTGTATAACATCGGCAACGGCGACGGCGCGCGCGTTACCGGCTATCAGACGCTGGACAGGGGCTTTAAACTTATGGGCAGCAGCGCCGAGAAAATCTTTTCTCCGCATTGGCTTGCTACCCGCAATTTCCACTGCTTCTGGTATCTGGACTCCGACGAACTCAACAATTACCTCAATTTCAGGACGGAAAGCTTTGAGGACTTTTTCTCTAAGCTCGGCAAAAAGCTGTGGTATTTTAAGCTGGGTAAGCCCTTCCCCGGTCTTATCAGAAAATTTGCCATAGAAAGGCTGTTTAACGATACCAACGCGCCCATGTACTGGGTGAACAACAATATCACGGGCAGAGTAAACGCCTTTTTCGGCTCACGCGAGAAATTTGACAGCATACCCCGCAACTGGGACAATTTCAAGCCCATTCCCGGTGAGGAATTAAAGGATTTGTCCACGGCGGAAATACTTGACCTCAGAGGAAAAACCGAACTCAGCAAAGAGGATATCGCCTTTATTTCGGACAACGAGTATAAGGGCAAAAACCGCGCTGTTATTCTCTCCCACGGTTACGACGAATCCAAACCGGACAGCGAACTGACCATAGAGGATATGCGCGGCGCCGCCCAATTCAGAGGGGGCAAGTGCTTGTCGCCGTCCATGAAGAAGGGCGATTTGCGCACAAAACTGAAGTGGGCGTGTCATGACGGGCATGAGTTTGAGGCGTCCCCTTATACGGTAATCAAAGCGGGATTCTGGTGCCCGGTGTGCTGCCAGCCCGTACCCTGGAATTTTGACGCGCTGTCAAAGAAGATACCTTTCTTCGCGCAGGCCTGGTATAATTCGCACAGTCCGGAAGAAAACGAGTTTTATCCGGCGGACTGCTATAAGGATATATTGAAAAATGAGTAAAAGATACGGCGGAAAAAGAGAGCAGATACTGGATGCCGCACTGCGCCTTGTCGCCCGCTACAACGATTTTAACATCACGGTGCGGCAGATAGCCGCGGAGGCCAAAGTCAACGTGGCGGCCATCAATTACTATTTCAAGAG
The DNA here is from genome assembly GCA_050945855.1 of Christensenellales bacterium. Lineage (GTDB taxonomy): Bacteria > Bacillota > Clostridia > Christensenellales > DTU072 > CAYSNP01. The sequence goes on from JBMNTS010000005.1 coordinate 24,648, forward strand.
CAAGAAAGAAATGATGGCGCAAATGGAAAAGTTGTTTATGGACAATCTCCATGACGCCTTTACTCCCGTTTGCGAAAAGACGCTTTCCCCCGATGAGAGGCTAAAGGAATGGGTGAAGAAGTCATTGGGCTACGCGCGGCGTTATCCCGGCATTTTGGTATTCCTTAAAGATAAGTTCAGCAACCCGAAAGACAATGAATTTGAAAACGCCATGCGGCGCGCATTAAGCGAAAAGTTCACGCTTCTGAGGGAGCTTATCTTAGACAGCGTGCGCCCCGAAAGGCAGGAGGAGGAGTTGCTTATTATGACGCTGGGAGCGGTGATGCTCCTCCCCCTTATCGCGGATATGCCGGGCATGGGACTGCCCAAAGACCTGGACGAGCATATACAATACGTGATTACGATAATAGAAAAATTTAAAAGCAGATAAAATATTAAGGAGAAAAAACGAATGGAAGTAAAAAAAGTGTTTATAGTCGGCGGAACGGGATTCTTAGGCTATTACTCCGCTCTGGAATTTCTGAAAAAGGGCATAGCGGTAAGCTCCGCTTCTATTCCCGACGTAAAATTGGGGGATTGGTTTCCCAAGCAGATTGACATTGTAAGCGACAACTTAAACGTGTTTTCCGCAAGCGCGGAAGAGCTTACGGAGGTTTTCGCGGGGCATGACGCCATTGTTTACGCGGTAGGCCCGGATGACAGGTACACGCCGCCCGCTCCCGCTTTCGAGTTCTTTTTTGACAAGCTGGTTACACAGTGCGTAAAGGTGGTAAAGGCGGCAAGAGCGGCGGGAGTAAAGAGGGCGGTTATATTAAACTCTTATTTTGCATATTTTGACAGGCAGCCGCAATATAACGGACAGCTTTCCAACAATCACGCTTATATCAAGTCAAGGGTAAGACAGGCGGAGGAGACCATTAAGGCGGGCAAGGAAGGCGTTATGGACGTTATGATTCTGGAATTGCCTTATATATTCGGCAGTATGCCGGGCAGAATGCCTTTATGGAAAGAGGTGTTTTTAGACAGATTCGACACAATGCCCGCCGTATTCTTCCCCAAGGGGGGTACGGTTATGGTGCACGTGAGAGGAGTGGCTCACGCCGTGGTGGGCGCGACATTAAACGGCAAACACGGCGAAAGGTATCCTATCGGACTGTACAATATGAAGTATAAGGACATGATAAGGATAATGTACGATGCCATAGACAATAAGAAAAAAATCATCAATTCTCCCACCTGGATTGCGTATCTGGCAGGCTTGTTCTTAAAGATGAAGGACAAGAGGGAAGGAAAGGAAGGCGGGCTTGATTACGCCAAACTTATGACGGATATTCAATCGCGCGATTTGTTCTATTCGCAGGAAGTCATTGACAAGACCAAAGAGGATTTAGGCTATGACGAGCTGGGCTTTGAGGACTTCGACGTAAAGGAAGGCATTCAAAGCACCATGCAGGCTTGCTATCCGGAAAAATTCCCCTCTTCCGACCCCGCCAATCAGGTAAAAGAGGATCTGGAGATAATTAATAAAGTTTGGAAAAACAAATAGTTAAAAAGACACATAATACAGAGCGGCCGCCCCGAGCATTCTTTGGGCGGCCGTTTTATTGTTATGCTTTTTCCGGCCTGTAAGTTATTTACTTTTGAGTGTAAATATTGTACAATGTGCTTAATTGTGAGGTGACAAAAAATTGATGGAAAAGAGATATTTAACCAAAAGGGAAAAATGGTCTTTCAGCCTTGCCGGATTGGGTCAGAATATGGCTTACGGCATAATGAGCAGCTTCCTGCTTACCTTTTATACGGACATTATGTTTTCGGACGCGCTCTGGGTGATTACCGTGATTATGATTATCGCGCGGGTGTGGGACGCGGTGAACGACCTTATTATGGGCTCTATCGTAGACCGTACGCGCACCCGGCTGGGTAAGTGCAGACCGTATCTTCTGGCCGCGCCCCTGCCCATAGCGGTATTTACCGTATTGATATTTATTAAGCCGGAACTGCCGCTGGCGGCCAGGGTGGCATACGCTATGTTTACTTATATTATGTGGGGTATGCTCTATACGATAGCTGACGTGCCTTTCTGGGCGCTTCCCTCCACCATGACTCCCAACGCCGCGGAAAGGGCGGACTTTTTAAGCTTTGCCCGCATAGTCAACGGCATTGGGGCGGCGCTGCCCATATTGGTTATGGAATTGTTCAAAGGGGACAGCGGCTACACCAAGCAAAGCTACCTGTATTCTGCGATAATTATGGCAGCGGCGGGCTGCAGCCTGTATCTGCTCGCCTTTTTCAATTGCAGGGAAAGGATAAGACCGCCGGAGAAAAAGGAAACGCTTATTGACAATATCAAACTTATCCGGCTTAACAAGCCGCTTAAACTGGTGATTTGCTTAGGCGTGCTTTGCTTCGGGCGGTATATCGTAAATATGTTTTTGATTTACGCCTCCAGGGATATCTTTATCGGCGCGCCGCAGGGCTTTTCCATGATATTGCTAAGCCTTGTAATCGGCCTGGGCACCTTCCCCGGCATGGCGGTTATGCCCGCTTTGTTTAAGAAATTCAATTATAAGCAGATAGCGATAGGCGCGGGTACCGCTTCTTTTGTTTTTCAGCTGGCGCTGTTTATAGCGGGCGTGGCGTCGGGATATAATTATTATGTCGCGCTGCCCTTCTTGTTTTTCTGCGGCATACCTTTCGGCGTTTACAATACCCTTACTTTCGCGATAATCGGGGACAGCGTGGATTACATGGAATGGAAAACGGGAAAGAGGATAGAGGGTATAGGCTTTGCCTGTCAGACCTTTATCAACAAAATGGGCGCGGCTATCTCTACCGGCTTGATACCGCTGTTGCTTATTCTGGTGGGATACCTTGCTCCCGAAAAGCGGGATGCGGACTACGCCATACCCCGTCTGGGACTGCTTATTGTCTTTTCTTTAGTGCCCGCGGTAAGCATGCTTTTGTCCACAATACCCATGTATTTTTACGACTATGTGGGCAAGACCAAGGAAAGGGCGTTGGAAGAGCTGGCGGCGACGCGCAGACGTGAAGGCAGAATAATAGAAGGAGAGATTTAGTGCAAATGAAGTATATAGAATTTGATTCCAAAAGACCTCTGGACGTGGTGCCGATAGGCAGAATCGCGATTGATTTCAACCCCATAGATTATTTCAAAACGCTGGCGGAAAGCGACAGCTTTAAAAAATATCTGGGCGGCTCCCCCGCCAATATCGCGGTGGGACTGGCGCGGCTCAATAAAAAAGTGGGCTTTATCGGCGCGGTGAGCGACGACCGCTTCGGCGATTACGTGACCGGCTTTTTTGAAAACGAGGGTATTGACACTTCGCAGATTGTGCGCGCCAAAGGCGGCGAAAAGCTGGGGCTTACCTTTACCGAAATACTCTCCCCCCACGAGAGCAGCATATTGATGTACCGGGACGGTATCGCGGATCTGACCATCGCTCCCGAAAACGTTAGCGAGGAATATATAAAGAACGCTAAAATGCTTTTGATATCGGGCACCGCCCTGTCCAAAAGCCCGTCAAGGGAAGCCTGTCTTACCGCTCTGCAATACGCTCAAAACCATAACACCGTAGTGCTGTTTGATATAGACTACCGTCCGTACAGCTGGCAAAGCGATTACGAAATCGCGCTGTATTATTCGCTGGTAGCGGAAAAGAGCGACATCATTATGGGCAGCAGAGAAGAATATAACCTGATGGAAGCCTTGATAGAAAAAGGCAGAACGGACACCCGGACAGCCGCGTATTGGCTATCCAAAAAGGCGAAAATCGTAATTATCAAGCACGGCAAAAAAGGCTCCACCGCCTACACGGGCGACAACAAGAGCTACAGCATCAAGCCTTTTCCCGTTACCGCGCTCAAGTCCTTCGGCGGCGGCGACGGCTACGGCTCCGCTTTTATTTACGCCCTGCTTGAGGGAGAGGATATAGAGCAAGCCTTGGAGTTGGGCTCCGCCAGCGCGTCCATGCTGGTAGCCGCTCACGGCTGCTCACTGTTTATGCCCACTCTTGAACAAATCCGCGCCTTTATCAAAGAGAGCAAAGAAAAATACGGCGAAATGGTAGCTAAGGAGTAGAAAGATGTTTGATTATCCCGAATATGTGAACAACAAAAAGGTGCTGTCGGAAACAGGCGGCAAAAACGCCGCCATGATGATGGATATTACCCTGTATTTAATGGAGGCGGGGGAAAAGAAAACATTTTTTGACAAAGATAAGGAAACGGCGGTATTGCTGCTCAGCGGACGGCTTAAAGTATCCTGGCAGGATAAAAGCGCCGTCCTTTACCGCAAAAGCGTGTTTGAGCAGGAGGCAAGCTGTCTGCATTTCCCTTGCGGAGTAAGCGCGGAGGTCGAGGCTGTGGAGCCTTGCGAAATTCTGGCGCAAAGCACGCTCAACGATAAGGTATTTGCGCCCGTTTTGTATAAGCCGGAGGATATTATCCTTGCCACATCCTGCGAGGGCAGATGGGAGAATACCGCGGTAAGAAAGGTTAAGACGGTTTTTGATTATTCCGTGGCGCCCTATTCCAATATGGTGTTGGGCGAGGTGGTCGCGCCCCAAGGGCGTTGGTGGAGTTATATCCCGCACAGCCACCCTCAGCCCGAAGTGTATTATTACAAATTTGAAAGAAAAGAGGGCTTCGGCGCTTGCTTTATCGGGGAGACGGCGTATACAATAAAGGACGGCTCCTGCGGCGCGTTCGAGGGCGGACTCAATCACCCTCAGGTCACCGCGCCCGGCTACCCTATGTACTGCTGCTGGATGATAAGACACCTGCCAAATAATCCCTGGACGGACAGGATTGACGATACGAGATATACCTGGTTGCTGAATCAATAATCTTTTTAGGAGGACAAAATGAATACGGTTAAACTTACCGCGGCGGAGGCCGTAGTACGCTTTTTGGATAACCAGTTTATAGAATACGACGGCGAATTGATTAAATTCGTGGAAGGCTTTTTTACCTTGTTCGGGCACGGCTGCGTGCTGGGGCTGGGACACGCGCTTGCGCAAAAAAATCACGTGCTTAAAGTGTTTCAGGGCAAAAACGAGCAGGGTATGGCGCACGCGGCGATGTCCTTTGCCAAACAGCACAACAGGAAAAAGATTATTGCCTGCACCTCTTCCATAGGACCGGGCGCGGCCAATATGATTACCGCGGCGGCGACGGCAACGGTAAACAATATTCCGCTGCTGCTTTTCCCCGGCGACACTTTTGCCTCCAGGCAGCCCGACCCCGTGTTGCAGCAATTGGAGCAGCCGCACGATTTGACCCTGACCACCAATGACGCATACCGTCCGGTAGTCAGATATTTTGACAGGATAACCCGTCCGGAAACGGTTATGAGCGCGCTTATCAACGCGATGCGCGCTCTTACGGACACCGCGCATGCCGGAGCGGTGTGCATAGCCTTTCCGCAGGACGTACAAAGCGAGGCGTACGATTACCCCGAGGAGTTTTTTGCCCCCCGAGTGCATAAAACAGGCCGTCCGCAAGCGGTAAAGGAAGAAATTGAGGAAGCGGCAAGCCTAATCAGATCCGCCAAAAAGCCTCTTATTATCTGCGGCGGCGGCGCGCGGTATTCGGAAGCGGGCAAGGCGCTTATGGATTTAAGCGAGCAGTGCAATATCCCCATTGCGGAAACGCAGGCGGGCAAAAGCACCCTCCCCGCCTCTTTTCCGCTTAATCTGGGCGGCATAGGCGTGACGGGCAACCTTGCCGCCAACACCGTAGCCAAAGACGCGGACGTTATAATAGGCGTGGGCACACGCTTTTCGGACTTTACCACCGCAAGCAAGTTCTTGTACGCCCAGGCCAAAGTCATTTCCGTAAGCGCGGCGGCGTACCACGGCTACAAGCTGGACGCGCTAAAGGTGACGGGCGACGCCCGCGCGGTGCTGTTGCAGTTGACGGAAAGCCTTAAAGGCTACAAGAGCGGCTACACAGGCGAGATAGCCGCCGCGAAAGCGGAGTGGGAGCGGGAATATGAGCGGCTTGCCTCTCTGACCTGTAACGACCCGCCCGAAGTCAGCGAAAGGACAGAGGATTGCTTGGAAAAGTTCAGCCTTGCCACGCAAAGCAAACTCTGCCAGACCACGGCGCTTGCGTGCGTGCGCAAGCATATTCCGGCGGACGCTATTGCGGTAGGCGCATCGGGCAGTCTGCCCGGCTGCATGCAAAGGATGTGGACTACGGACGTGCCCTACACCTATAATATGGAATACGGATTTTCCTGTATGGGCTATGAGATAGCGGGCGCGCTGGGCTCCAAATTGGCGGACGGCGCAAAAGAGGTTTACGCTTTCGCGGGAGACGGCAGTTTTCTTATGCTGCATTCGGAAATGGTTACCGCCCGCCAACTGGGCATAAAAATCAATATTCTGCTGTTCGACAACGGCGGATTCGGCTGTATTAACAATCTTCAGATGTCACAGGGCATCGAAAGTCTGGCTACCGAGTTCAGGGATGTCAACAACGATTTTATGTATATTGATTACGCCGCCGTAGCGCGGGGATACGGTTACACCGCGTATACGGTAAGGGATATCGAAGGCTTGCAGGCCGCGCTGGAAGCCGCCCGCAAAGAGGACAACGGGGTGCTGATAGACATCAAGGTGCTGCCCAAGACCATGACGAGGGGTTACGAGAGCTGGTGGAACGTGGGCTGCTGCGAGCTTCCCAAGACCGAGGAGCAGGAAAAAGCGTTACAGGACAGAAAAAATCATTTAATAAAAGCAAGAAGGTATTAGGTATGACAAAAATCAGATTAGGTATTGCGCCCATAGGCTGGACTAATGACGATATGCCCGATTTGGGCGCGGAAATTTCTTTTGAAAGATGTATCGGCGAAATGGCGTCGGCGGGTTACGAGGGCACAGAGATAGGCAACAAATATCCCAAAGACCCCGCTTTGCTTAAAACGGAATTGGCGAAAAAAGGGTTGGTAATAGCCAACTGCTGGCACAGCACTTTTATTTTAACCCGTCCTTTTTCCGAAGTGGAGGAGGATTTCAGGCAAACCTGCCAAAAGCTGAAGGTGCTGGGCGCGCGCGTGGTGGGCGTAAGCGAGCAAAGCTACAGCATTCAGGGTACGGACAAAGGCGTTTTTGAGGAAAAATACGTAATGAACGCCGCCGAATGGGACAAGCTTGCGCAAGGGCTTAACGCGCTGGGCGGCATAGCAAAAGAGTACGGAATATCGCTTACCTTCCATCATCACATGGGCACTGTGGTGCAGTCGGAAGAGGAAATAGACACCCTTATGGCGGCAACGGATAAGGAGCGGGTATCCCTGCTTTACGATTCCGGTCACGCCGCTTACGCGGGCGCGGATTACGTAAGGGTAATCAATAAGCATATAGACAGGATAAAACATATTCACCTGAAGGATATAAGGAAAGAGGTTATAGACGAGGTAAAAGCCAAAAAACTCTCTTTCCTGCAGGGGGTAAGGATGGGCACCTTTACCGTGCCCGGCGATGGCGCGCTGGATTTCGCGCCCATATTCGCCCTTGTAAAGCAGTCGGGATACAGCGGCTGGCTGCTGGTGGAGGCGGAGCAGGACCCCGCGATAGCCCCGCCGCTGGAATACGCGAAAAAAGCAAAAGCATATATGGATAATTTAATAAAGAGGTATGATTTATGATTAATGTAGCTATCATAGGCGCGGGCAGAATAGGCAAGGTGCATGCGGAAAGCATTTACACCAGAGTAAAGGGCGCGAAAGTTGTCGCTATCGCCGACCCATTCTTGACCGAGGAAACCGTCTCCTGGGCAAAAGGGCTGGGCATTGAGCGCTGCGAAAAGGATTACAGGCCGCTGCTTGCGGACAAGAGCATTGAGGCGGTGCTGATTTGCTCTTCCACGGATACGCATTCCGCGATATCCATAGAGGCGGCAAAGGCGGGCAAGCATATCTTCTGCGAAAAGCCCATTGACCACGACGTGGAAAAAATCAAACAGGTGCAGGCGGCCGTGGAAAGCGCGGGCGTAAAGTATCAGGTAGGCTTCAACCGCAGGTTCGACCATAATTTTATGGCGGCAAGGCAGGCTGTGGAAAGCGGCAGCATCGGCGAGCTTAATTTATTAAAAATCGCCTCCCGCGACCCCGCTCCCCCGCCCGTATCCTATATCAAGGTCAGCGGCGGACTGTTTTTGGATATGGCTATACATGACTTTGATATGGTGCGCTATATTTCCGGCTCCGAGGTGGAGGAGGTCTTTGCTTACGGCGCCGTTCTGGTGGACGGGGAAATCGGCAATGCGGGAGACATAGACACCGCGATTATTTCCATGAGGCTGGAAAACGGTGCGCTGGCCGTTATCGACAACTGCAGACGCTCCGCTTACGGATATGACCAGAGACTGGAAGCGTTCGGCAGTCTGGGGCAGGCTTCGGTAGGCAACGACACCGCCGCCAATCTGGAAATAGCTTCGGAAAAAGGTATGATTTCCCAAAAACCGCTTTATTTCTTTTTGGAAAGGTACATGGACGCTTATGCCAGAGAAATAAAAATGTTTGTGGATTCGCTGACAAACGACACCCCCACGCCCGCGGGCTTAAAGGACGGACTTATGGCGGTGGTAGTGGGGCTTGCCGCCAAGGAATCCTTGGACAGGCACGCTCCCGTCAAGGTGAAAGAAATATTGCGTAAATATAATTTATAATATGGTTGTTCTTTCCTATGCGGAAAAGCTTGCGCCCGTCCACGCTAAGACGCATATCAGGCTGCCCTTTATCATAGAGGGGGAGCATAAAAGGTTGCGCATAAACTATTCCTATACTCCCAAAGCACTGGAGGATAACGGTAAGGCGCTTGCGCTTATCGCCGAGGGTCTGGAGAAGTGCGGAGAGAGCGTTGACAACGCGAAAGACTACCTGCCCGTGGTCAATCTTATTACATTGTCTTTGGATTCACCGGCGGGCTACATAGGCGCGGCGCACAGGCATATTAACACGCAGCGGCATATTATCGGCGCGGAGTATTCAGACAGAGGCTTTATTAAGACGGAGATTATTCCGGGTGAGTGGAGTATTACCCTTTCCTGCCATTACATAGCGAGCGAAGAAGTATCTGTGGCAATAGAGGTGGAATGTGAATAAGTATTTCCCCTACGAATTGCATTGCCACACTACCGCTTCGGACGGCTCCATGAGCGCGGAAAAGCTTATATCCGCCGCGAAGGAAAGGGGATTTACGGGGATTGCCGTAACCGACCACAATACTTATTCCGCTCTGGATGAGGCGGAAGCGATAGCAAATAAAGCCGGGTTTGTGCTACTGAAAGGCATAGAATGGACTACCTTTTGGGGGCATTTGACCGTTTTCGGCGGCGAAGCGTTTGATTGGCGCGCGTTAACTTCGCACAATATCGACGAGGCGCTTGGCAGGGCAAAAAGGCAGGGCGCGCTTATAAATATCGCTCATCCTTTCCGTTTGGGCGAGCCCGTATGTTCGGGGTGCAGGCTGGAGTATCCCATTAACGATTACGAAAATATCGCGGGCTATGAGATTATGAGCGGACCTTATCCTTACATGCAAATATACAACCGCAACGCTATAGCGGCGTATGATAATTTGCTTAAAAAGGGCTACCGCCTTGCCGCTCTTTACGGATACGACTGGCATTCGCGGGACAGCGAGGTTTGTTACGCCGCCACATACCTGCCCGCGCAAAATCCGGCGGACGCGCTTGCGGCAATAAAGGCGCAGGACACTTTTGTGTCTGTCGGGCTTAATCTAAGCCTTATGATTGACGGAACACAGACCCCTTTCGGCTCCACAATAATGGGCGGAGAGCATATTGTCAAAATAACAGTATGGGCGGACAATCCCGCGCTCAGGGATAAGTTCGGGCTTGTTCCCAAAGAGATTAGCCTAAAGGGCAACGCAAGGGAATATACCGTCTGCGCGGATTGCGGGATAATTAAGGCGGAGATGGAAGAGGGTTATTTCAGAGTGGAAGTGCGGGGAGATATAGCGGATTGCGCGGACGCGCTGATGCTTTCCTCAAGCCCCGTTTATGTTAAAGGAGGCAGATAAATGCTTATTACCGCTCATGGCGGCGCGCTTAATACGGGACGCAACACGCCGAAATTCTTCCAGACGATAAAAGGCTACGAGGTGGACGTCATAGAGGTGGATATATACCGGGCAGCGGGAACTCTTTATATTTCCCACATGCCTAAGCTGTTTTACAAAAGAGCGCTTACGCTGGCTTATGTATTTGATTATCTCAAGGATACTAACTTTAAGGTCAATTGCGACGTCAAAATGAACGCTCTTGTCGCCCCCGTGACCGAACTTGCGCAAAAGCATAACGTCGCAGACAGGCTGATTTTTACGGGCGCGGTAAGCCGCAAGGACATAGCGGCCGCCACCGCCGGCGACATTTACCTTAACGCTGCTTTTTTTCTGCCCATGAGGATAAATACGGAGAATCTGGAGAGGGTAAAGCAAATTATTGACCGGTTGAACAGCGGACATGTCAAAGGGCTTAACCTCAATTACAAAAAAATTGACGACGCCTTTCTGGATAAGGCAAAAGAACTTGGCATCCCCTTATCCTTATATACAGTGGATGAGGAGGCAAGGCTTGCCGGGTTGTTAAAGAGGGAAGAGCTTGCCAATATTACCACCAATATTGTGGACGCGGCGATAAAATCTCGGGAAAAATAAAGTCGGCGCGTATTTCTTCACGAAAATCAATGTAAAAAAATTTAATTTTGCGCCTAGAGTGCCTTTTATTTGCTTGTGTATCGGCAATAAAGTGATGTATAATTTAACAGTTGATTACCGTTTTTACAGTTTAAAGCATAGATATTTATACAAAGAGGTATATAATAATTTTATGAGCAAGTACAACCCGTTTGAGCAATTTCAGGCAAATTTGGATATGGCGGCCGAGGCGTTGGATTACAGCAGAAAGGATTATGAAACTTTCCGTTATCCAGAGCGTGAGTTAACCGTTTATGTTCCGGTGGAGATGGATGACGGCTCCATAAAGGTTTTTAAAGGATACAGGGTGCAGCATTCCACGGTCAGAGGGCCGGGAAAGGGCGGCATAAGATTTCATCAGGACACGGACCTGGAAGAAGTCAAGGCGCTGGCGGGTTGGATGAGCTTAAAATGCGCGGTTGCCAACATACCTTACGGCGGCGCGAAAGGGGGAATATGCGTTGACCCCTTCAAATTGTCCAAAGGAGAGCTGGAGCGGCTTACCCGCAGATATACTTCCATGATAGCGCCCATAATAGGGCCGCATAACGATATCCCCGCCCCCGACGTCAACACCAATGACCAGATAATGGCGTGGATGATGGATACCTATTCCATGCTTGCGGGATGCACCACGCCCGGCGTGGTTACGGGCAAGCCTTTGGCGATAGGCGGCTCATTGGGCAGAAAGGAAGCTACGGGCAGAGGGGTAATGTTCATTACCAAAGCGGTAGCGGAAAAATTGGGTATTAAGATGCAAGGCCTTCGCGTTATAGTGCAGGGCTTCGGAAACGTCGGCTCCACAACGGCGGCGTTTCTTGCAGAGCAAGGCGCAAAAATCGTGGGCATAAGCGATATTAGCACCGCTATTTACAATGAGGACGGCATTGACATACCCGAAGTGCTGCGCCAGAAAGGGAACGGATTGCTAGACAAAGTAACCGTGCCCGGGGAGAGAATACCCCTTAATAAAATACTTACGGCGGACTGCGACGTACTTATCCCCGCCGCGCTGGAAAACCAGATAGTGGAAAGCAACGCGCGCGACATTAAAGCTAAGATTATCGTGGAAGCCGCAAACGGTCCCACATCAGTGGAAGCGGACAAGATTTTGGCGGAAAGAGGCATTATCGTTATACCCGATATCCTCGCCAACGCGGGCGGCGTGGTGGTAAGCTATTTTGAATGGGTGCAAAACCTGCAATCCTTAATGTGGGAAGAAGCGGAAGTAAACCAAAGAATGAAAAAGCTGCTCATTACCGCGTTGTATAAAATCATTGGCATTGTGGAGGGCAAAGGCGTATCCTACCGCAAGGCGGCGTATATGATAGCCTTGGAGGCGCTTTGCTCCAGCATGAAAGTAAGAGGTATTTTTCCTTAATCAGGTGAAAAATATATCAATCGAAAGGGCGCCTTCTTATTGAGTAATAGGGGGGCGTTTTTTCGTGTGTCCTGCGGACACATGATGTACTCACCGGCGGGAGCATGATGTACAAGGCTACGCCTTGCATGATGTGTAAAGACTGCGTCTTGACATTATAAGTGACGTGTAACAGCTCCCTTTTAGCTTTTATCATCGCGGAGCGGCTACGACCTCGTTTATTCTGTCCCTGTAAAAATCATCCGGTTTCTGTTTAACCACATAGCAATGTGTGCCGGCGGCATCCTCCTCAAATTCGTTTCTGCCGTTGGAAAACACCACTACCCTGCCCGCTACTTTTGAAAAGCCCGCCTCTTCGGGAGAGCCGATAACCGCTAAATAAGCTGTCATAGGGTCCCATGAACTTCTGCCCCCTATTGCGAATTGAGCACGCAAACAGCGATAGAGCAAATCGTCGGCACCCAGCTCGCGGCGGATGGTGCCCCCTGTTTTCACGTCCTTTCCGCATTCAAAACCCAAAAACACGATAGGTGTAACCCAACGCTCGCATATAGTAATTGCTGATTGAACGGACAAGGGCTTGTGTCGGATATTGTATTCCCGCCCTTGGGGGAATTCTCCCGCCATAGCCCACAGCGTACCCACCCGCTCACGCACCAGTTCGCTGCCGGTGAGCGGCGAATACTCATCGGGAGGGCTGTCCAACAACCGCGCCAGACTATTCATAAATCCCACGGAAATTATGTCGGCTTTCACTCCTTCGGGCAAGCCGGCCAAGGTCTTGCGGTAAAATAATACGCTGTCCGTGTATTCGGAGGAAGTCCGGTAAATACTGCCTCCGCCGTGCCGGATAGCGGCACCGTGATAGGCGGAGGTGATTGCGTACCGTGTCGCCCGGCAGTCTACGGCAATGGGCAGACGAATGCCCTCGTTTGCGACAAAACTGTCCAAAGCCGGGCCGGACGTTTTGATGGGCGCGTTAATATTTACGCCCAACAGCGTTATCTCTCCCGCCAAATGCTTGCGTACCAGATACCTGACCGCCACCGCGTCGTCCACGTCCGCAAGCCAGTCCGTATCCAGAATAAAACAGCGATTTGTCCCGGAGACAACAATCTCCTCCGGCTGTTGGTTGACGATAGTCACTTTGGCGCAACCGGTAAGCAAGCACGCCAAGCAGATTATCTGCGTCAACAACAGCGCAATTTTAAATGAATTTTTTCTCATAGCGACCCTCCCGAATACCAATCAACAGCTTGGTCAGGCTTTACTTTCTTATTCTATCATATTTCCGGTATTTCAAAGCCGTTTGACTGATTTTTTATCTCTTGCGGCGATTAGACCGTGAATCTGACAGACAAATGGCGCATTGGCGCAAAAAAAGCCGCGTCGGAGCGGCTTTGAAAAATACAATAGGATTATTGCGTTTTTTTAATTATATTTCGTCAAAGAATTTGCCTTTGGTTTCCAGTTTCAGTTTGTAGTATTTGTAGTTGGGGTTGGCTACCTTGATTTTTTCCTTATACTTATTGGATTTTCCGTAGACAAAGCGGTAATTGTCCAGGCGCAGGCGGTAACGCTTGATGCCGTAGTCGCCGCGCGTGCGGATAACCATATCGTTGTAGGCGATAAAGAGCAGGATAACCATGGGCAGCAGGTGATACGCCTTAAAGTAGTTGGTGCTGAGAGCGGCGTACGCTCCCGCGGCCATCAGCGCGAAAGCGGACATTTTGCTGAACACGGAAAAGCTGGAGCCTATCAATATATATTTGTATACGGTAAAGCCCGCGAACAGCACAAGACCCACAATGCCCAGATTGTTCAGTACCTGCAATATACTGCTGTTGTACCAGAGGATATTGACCCCGCCGCCCGAAAAAGGCGAATTAAACCCAAACCCGTTGCCGAGCAGCTTTTCGCCGTTAATAAATTCGGTAAGCGCGATTTCCCAATTAATCAATACATCGCCCAGCCCCGGTTTTAAGGCATTGGTCAATACCGGAGTTACCAAGGGGAAGGCAAGAAGTAGCGCGATAACTATAACGCCGATTGCCGCAAGCTGCGCGATTATGCGCTTAGGCTTTCTTGCTCTTACCAGTCCGTAACTCAGCATAATCACGGTAAAGACAATCATTACCAGCAGGGCAAGCGATTCTCCCGTGGCAAGAATGGTGATCAGATTGAGGGCGTAAAGTATGGAGTAGGCCAGCGGCCGTCTTGCGCGCATGGCAAGATACAGGCTGAAAGGCGCCAGCACAATCAGCGCCATCGCCACCGCGGAGGCGTCGCCCCAGCCCAGGTTAAAGCCGCCCGCTACCAGATTGTCAAAGAAATCTCCGCCGCCGAGGATAAGCGAAAGCCAGAATTGCGCCATAACCACAATGCTTGCGCCCACAAGGCTTTGGGTAAAAAACAGTTTCCAGTTGGTTTTAATCAGATTGCATAAGAGGATGTAGAGAGAAGTCATCCCCAAGATAATCTGCAGACCCACAAACCAGCCCCGCGAAAAGAGCTGTTTATTGATTAATCCGCCCGCGAGCAGGGCAAGCCCCAAAAGCAAAAACGCTATCAGACCTCTGTTAAAATGCATAACCAGTTTTTGCTTTTCGTAGTAAATCAGACAGCAAATCAGGTAAACGCCGATTAATACGGAGAGCATTATGGTCATTTCCCTGGTGTTTAATAGGCTGCTCTCGGCAAAGATAAATGGGGCGCAAAGCACAATGGGTACCATCCCCGTCATTTCTTTTTCCAAAAGTACGATTACCAGCATGGCTGCGCAGTACGCAGCTATGGCAATATAAGGAATTTTTGCCACCCAGGCGCCCAGGGTAGCCAGCATAATCAGCAGTATGTACCCCTTGGACCTGAAGAAGGCGGATGTCTTTTTCCTTGCACTTATTGCGACCATATCAATCTCTCCTTAATTCTCATAGCCTATTATTCTTTAACACTTCGACCAACTCAAAAATACGCGCCAAATCGTCCTGACTGTAATAGTCTATGTATATCCGGCCTTTGCTTTTATTGCCGGTCACGCTTACTTTTGTGGCAAAGATCCTCTTCATATCGTTAAGCAAGCCTTTGAATTGGGCCTCCAACTCCTGCTTTTCTTCTTCGCTTAACGCTTTCTTTTGCAGCTCCGGATTAAGGTATACCCTTACCATGCGCTCCGCCTGCCTTACGCTCAGTCCGTTGTTTATTATTTTCGCGGCGAACTGCAACTGCTTTTCCTCATCCTGAACGCTGATAAGACAACGCGCGTGCCCCGCGGAAAGACTGCCTTTGCGCACCAGTTCCTTTACCTCTTCGCATAAGGAAAGCAGCCTTAAGGAATTGGTAACGCTGGGACGGGCTTTGCCCACTTTGTCCGCGAGCTCCGCCTGGGTGAGGCCGTATAAGTCGATAAGCTCTTTGAGCGCCTCCGCTTCCTCAATCGCGTTAAGGTCCTCTCTTTGCAGGTTTTCTATAAGGCTTACTTCCTTTGCCTGCCTTTCGTCCAGCGCCTTTACAATAACGGGAATTTTGTCAAGACCCGCAAGTTTTGCCGCCCTTACCCGTCTTTCCCCGGCGACTACTATGTAACTATCTCCTCTCTTTTGTACGATTATCGGTTGAAGCAAACCGTATTCCCGTATTGATTGAGCCAGTTCTTCCAATTCCTCTTTGCCGAAATACTTGCGCGGCTGATTGGGATTAAAGATTATTTTGGCAAGCTCCGCCTCATAAATCTTTTCTCCTTCCTCGCTGCTTATTAACGTAAGTTCTGACAATGAGGCGTCCTCTATGTTGCTGAGCAGCGTAGAGAGACCTTTGCCAATTCGTTTTTTGGACATAATCGGGCTCCTTTGCTTGTGTATCTTATAAGGGTTTAGCCTTGGCTTTTCCCGCGCTTCTGGGGTACTTGGGATTGGTTTTCCCCAGCTTTTTTATTATCACTAAACTCCTTAAGTAAGTGTTATCCAGTAAAAACTGATGTGTGTGTTCGATAACGCAGTTCAGTTCGGCAAGCGCGTTGCCGCTTGCGGCGATTTCCGCCGCCGCGTCGCTCTTGTACGCTATCAGCCTGCCGCCCGTCTTAAGGTAGGGGACGACATACTCTATCAGCACGGGCAGGCTTGCCACCGCCCTTGCCAGACCTACGTCAAAGCTCTCCCTTAAATGTCCTATGTCCTCCGCCCGCCTGTGGAGCGCGCAAACATTGGAAAGGGCAAGCTCCCCTATTGCCTTAAGAGTGAAATTGACCCTCTTTGCCAGCGAATCTATTAAGGTGAGCCTGCAATCAGGTCTTGCTATGGCAATGACCAGTCCGGGCAGTCCCGCCCCGCTGCCTACATCCACCACGCTTGCGCCCGAGGGTATAAAGCTGTGCGCGCTCAGGCTGTCCGCGAGATGTTTAATAAGCACGTCATAAGGCTCGCTCACCGCGGTAAGGTTGTACTTTTTGTTTTCTTCCAGCAGTATGGCGGAGAATTTCAACAGGGAATCGGCCGCGCTTTCGCTTAAATCCAATCCCAATTCTCCCGCTTTTTGCATCAATATTTCACGCATAACCTACCGTCGATGCGACTGCATAAACCAGTGCATAATATATAATATCATTAATCATGTATTTTTTCAATAGCAAAAAAAGCAAATAAAAAGAAATTTTTCCAAAAGAAAGAGGAAAAATTTGACCTTTAAGCCTACTTCAAAAGCTTTGTAAACACAAAACGGTATAAAAAGTCCTGCACTCTTTCGGGCATGGCGCTCAATAAAAAGAGGGCTTTGGAGAGGTTGACCTTGTAGGCAAGGCGCGGCTTTTTGGCAAGTAACGCCTTGTAAACCGTGCGCGCCAGAACCTCCGGGGCCTTTGCGTGTTTTAATTCGTTTTGCATAAGCGGACGCATTCTGGCGATTACCTCTTTATGCAATGAGGTCCTTTCCAGCATTTTATTATAGCTTTCCTCGGCGGCGGCGTGCATCTGGGTCTTAAACGAGCCTGGATTGATTTTTATTACTTTTATCCCTAAAAACAGCATTTCCCGCCTGAGGGAATCCGAATACGCCTCCACGGCATATTTGGATGCGCCGTAAAAACCGTTGAAAGGCTGAGGGCTGAACAGCCCTATTTCCGAGCTGATGTTGATTATGCGCCCTTTGGAGGCGTGGATGAGCGGGAAAAAGTATTTGTTGACGGTGTACATTCCCAGCAGGTTTACTTTCAGCAACCTTTCCATGGTGTTCTCGCTCTCCTCCACCAGCGAACCCATCGCCATCATACCCGCAAAATTGATTACGGCGTCCAGTCCGCCCCGCGCCTCAATCATTTCCGCCGCACTCTTCACGCTTGCCCCGTCCAGAATGTCCGTTTTAACAGGGATTATGTTGGCGTGATTAATGCCGGAAAGCAGTTTTTCGTTGATATCCAAGGCGTATACGGTCATACCCTTGTCCGCCAGATAATATGCTGTGGCAGCGCCCAGTCCGCCGGCGCCTCCGGTTATGGCTACTCTCAGTCCTTTGCCTGCTTGCATTTAAGCCTCCGTCATAAATTATAAAATTCCCGCGCGTTTTCGCGCAATATTTTTTCTTCCTTTTCCTGCCCCAGCCCTAAGGAGAGCAGGATATCCCTTTCCTTGTCCGCCCCGCTCATGGGATAATCCGAGCCGAACATTACTTTATCCGCCCCGAAAAATTCGATAAGCCGCGCCCCCCTTTCCCTGTCCATAAAGCACAGCGCGGAGCAGGAGTCAAAGCGGCAGTCAACCTCCGCGTAGCAAGCCACCTCGTCCCATTTGGTATAGCCGCCCAGATGCGCCGCGACGGCCTTCAGCTTAGGATACCTCTTCAACACCTTAACCAGCCTTTTGGGGTGCGAAAAGTCCTTGTTCGGGTCACCCACATGAAACAATACGGGCAATACGCCGGCAACTGCCGAATAGATGTTTTCCGCCTTTGGACTGTCGATATCAAAGCGCTGGAAATCCGAATGCAGCTTGACGCCCTTAAGACCGTTTGCCAGCGCGAACTCGATTTCGCGGTCTATCTCTTTTGGGGTAAGGTCGGGATGCAGGCTGATAAGCCCCGCGAAAGCGGGATTGCGGCAGCTTTCGCAAATAAAGGTGTTGATGGAGCGCACTTGATGCACTTTTGTGGCGACGCTGCTGACTATGGTTTTTTCAACGCCGTGCTTTGCGCACATATCCAGCAAAACCCCCGCGCTCCCGTCATAGAGCATAGGTATGGAATAAAAGTCACCTATGTTTTGGGAGGCGGCCGAAGCTATTTTATCCGGGAAAATGTGCGCGTGGGCGTCTATTATTTTATAACGCATGAATTTTCCTTATCATCTTTGATATAAACATTGTAACACATTTACATTAATAAGCAAAATAAATTGCGCGTTTAGTCTTGAAAGTAATGAGGTTATCGGGTATAATGGTTAGGATATTTTTGCAGTGGAGAACGCTATGCAGGACGAAAAACCCGGGATGCATCTTTATAAGCCCAAAGAGGAGCTGTTAAACACGATAAGCCACGCTTTTGCCACCTTTCTTTCTTTAATCGGATTGATTTTTATCCTATTGAAATTGCAGGGCAAAGACAGCGTAACCATTTTTGCCATGATGATTTTTTCTTTGGGGCTAATCGGCGTTTATTCCGCTTCCACCCTTTATCACGGCACAAAAAATTTACTGCGCAAACGGATATGGCAAAAGGTGGACCACGCCATGGTAGCCATAATTTTATTGGCCGCCGCCGCACCCCTGCTGCTTATTATCGCGAGCGGAACGGTGGCTTCGGTTATGCTTAGCCTTGTGTTTGCCTCTACCGCGGTAAACGTCGCGCTCAACCTTATCAGCGTGCAAAAATACAAAAAGCACTCTCTGGGGCTGTTGGGGCTTACGGTAATCTTTGTTATAACGGGGCTTATTGTCAATGGCAGGCCTTACCCCAAAGAGTTTTATTCCCTGCTTTGCGCGGGCTTTGCGGTGATTTTCGCGGGAGGCGGGTTTTATCTCAAAAAATCTGTGGATTATACCCATTTTATATGGCATATCAGCAACATTATAGCTACCGGATTTTTATATTTTGCATTTTATTTCTTTGTTATTATAAAGTGCGAAAAAATTTACTAAAGGAAAGGACGACGAAATAAAATGAACTGTTTGATTATCAACAACCCCTATAGCGGAAAATGCAAGTCCGAACAGGAACTGGCCTACATCAAGGAAAGGCTGCTGGAGAAATATAGCGCGGTAGACATCATCAGCACCGCCCGGCATAAGGAAGCCATAGAGATAAGCGCGGATAATGCCGAAAAATATCATACCTATGTAGTGGTGGGCGGGGACGGCACTTTCAGCGAGGTGATCCAAGGGATAGCGGGCAGGGAAATCCGGCCCGTTGTAGGTTATGTGCCCACGGGCACCACCAATGATTTTGCCAAATGCTGCAATATCCCTGTGGATATAAAAGACGCGGTGGACGTGATACTGGCAGGGCGGGAAGCGGAGCGGAGCGCGCTGTTTGTAAACGGCGAAGTGGCGGTATACGTGGTTGCCGCGGGTATGCTTACCAGTTCCAGCTACACAGCCAAACAGTCCGTCAAAAGGAAAGTAGGACGCATCGCCTATTACTTTGAAGCTTTTTTCAGAGATAAATGCAGGTGGGGCACGTATCTGCGGATAATCACGGACAAGGTGCATGATGCGCGGTTCAATATCGTGGTTTGCATCCACGGGCTGTATCTGGGCGGGCTGCACATTAATTCCGCTTACGAGCAAAACGCGGACAAGTTCGGTCTGGCAATGATTAAAAAGGGCAAAGGACCCATAGCCTTTATCCGGGCGCTGTGGCATACCGGCAAAGCGATAATCAAAAAAATGGATAAGGTAAAGCAAAACAAATATATAGTTGTCGAATGGGTGGATAAGGTAAAAATCGAGGACCTAAACAATTGCACGGTATGGAATAAAGACGGCGAAAAGGGCCCGGTGGGCAGCATAGAAATCGAAATCAAGCCCAATCAGTACAGGGCTATCGTGGGCGAAAGCTCGCCAAAAAAATAAGACCAGGGATACCAAAACATTTTAATCGGTCACCCAAAAAGGAGAAAACAAAACAATAATGCAAGATTATAATAAAAAGTATCTGACGCGTACCAACGTGTTTTCCTTTGCCGCAGGCGGCTTCGGACAAAATATGATAATAGGAATAGTCAATTCCTTTATCCTGTTTTTTTATACGGACATTCTTCTTATACCCACCGCCGCGGTAACCGTGCTGATGGCTTCCGCCAGGATTTTTGACGCGCTTAACGACCCGATTATGGGCATAATCGTAGACAAGACGCGCTCACGCTGGGGCAAACTCAGGCCGTATATTTTCGCAACGGTACTGCCTTTGGCGATAATCACCACCTTGCTGTTTTACGCCCCCGATTTGTCCGAAAAAGGCAAAATCGTTTACGCTTACATAACTTACTTTAGTTTCGGCATTATTTATACTATTTGCGACGTGCCTTTCTGGGGGCTTGCCTCCGCGATGACGCCCAATCCGGAAGAGCGTATACGCTTTATTTCTTTTTCCAGACTCTTTCACTCGGTGGGCGGCGCGCTGCCTATTCTGCTGGTGCCGATGTTTGTAAGTCTTGCGGGCGGCAGCAACCGGAAGGGATATTTTTCCGCGGGCTTGTTTGTGGGTATAGTGGGAGCGGCGCTGTTCTCTCTTGCTTTTTTCGGCACCAATGAAAGATGTGTTCAATCGGAAAAAGCGCCCACGCTTAAGGATAACATAAAATTCTTTTTAATCAACCGCCCCCTTCAGCTGGTTGTGGGAGCCAACATTCTGGGCGCGGGCAGGGCTATCGCAATGGTGGCGAGTATGTATATCGCCGTATACCTTTTAGGCAACCCCTCCCTTAATATCATTGTTTTGGGCTCCTTTGGCGTTACGGGCTATTTAGGCATGCTGATTACTCCTCTGCTTGCCAAAAAAATCAACTACCGTCAAATGTATATTATGTGTACCATAATCGGCGTAACGGCAAATGCGCTGATGTTTGTTTGGGGGCAAAGCATGGCGGCTATTCTGGTTTGTATGGTAATAGCGGGCTTCCCTTACGGCGTGGCATCCAATATCAATTACGCCATGATTGCGGACAGCGTGGATTACGTGGAATGGAAAACGGGCAAACGCACGGAGGGCGTGTCAGCATCCTTCCAGACGCTTATGAACAAGCTTATGTCCGCCCTGCAGGTGGCGGGCACCGCTTACGCGCTCAAAACAGTCGGTTTTAAGCAGCCGGTTATGATTGACGGCGAACCGGTGACGCAGGTGCAGACGCAAGGCACGCTTAACGGCATTTTCTTTGTAATTTCCATTATCCCCATGGTCAGTTGGATAATCGGACTGGCGCCTATGCTCTTCTACACCTTTATAGGCGAAAAGCGGCAGATTGCCCACAGGGCGATAATTGATATGCGCAACCAAATCGGCGCGAAAGCCGAAGGGCAAGGCGTAGGGTGTGAAGATATAGAGTTTTTTGAGGAATACTAATTGCGTCCGCAAGGCGCGCCCTGCGAACGCAAATGATACGTTCCCTTCGGGAACATGATACACGCCCTTACGGGCGCATGATACAAGCTACCCTCTTATTTGTGCTTGCTTTCCGGACGGCTTTTTGCAGAGAATGGGTTAAAACGCGTTGTGACACGCCTCGACAAAGCCTTCGGACACGCTTGGGTGAGGCCAGCAAAAAGAGATTAAGTCGGCATGCTTTACTCCCATAGCGATAAGCGACCCTATCCCCCCTATTATCTCACCCGCGTTGTGCGCCACGATTTCCGCGCCCAACAGCTTTTTGGAGTCTTTGTCGAAAATTGCGGAATAATACCCCGTGCTTTTTGCTTCAATCAGCGATTTGCCGTTGGCGGCGGCGCTTGCCCTGCCTATAACGGTCTGATACCCTTGCGCTTCCGCTTCCCTCTCATTTAAGCCCACAGAGGCTATTTCCGTATCGAGGTATACTACCTGCGGAACGGGCGGGGCAATAAACATATCCCTTTTCCCGCATATCATATCCACTGCCGCGGCCGCCTGATAAGAGGCGTAATGGGCAAGCTGTATATTTCCGTATACCGCGTCTCCCGCGGCGTAAATTCCCTGCGCTGTGGTTTTTAAGTTTTCCGCGATTATGCCGCCCCTCTCCGTGCGCACTCCCGCTTTCTCCTGCCCTTTCGGGATAACGGGCACTCTTCCGCAAGCCGCGATAACCGCATCGAATTCCGCAAAAGTTTCGCCCAGATAACAGCGGATTTTGTTATCCGCCCTTTCAATTCTGTCAATTTTGGCGTTTGTGAATATTTTTATATTTTCTCTGCGCATAAGCAAGCCGGCGTATTTTGCCACTTCCTCGCTGAAAGTAGTCAAAAGCCGTGGCAGCGCCTCGTAAAGGGTGACCTTCGCGCCTAAATTCGCGAACAAGCCCGCAAACTCCGTCCCGATTACCCCGCCGCCTACTATCGCCACGCTTTGGGGCAGGGCGAACCCTCCCGCCAGCACCTCTCTTGAGGTGAGCGCCAGTTCTATCCCGGGTATGGGAGGCAGGGCCGCTTTTGCGCCCGTGGCTATAAGAAAGTTTCTGGCCTCGTAAATTCCCTCTCCTACTTGTACGCAGGTAGGGGATAAAAACTCCGCCTCTCCCTTAACGCACTCTATGCCGCTGTTTTTAATAAGCGCTTCCAGACCGCCTTTGAGCCTTGCTACCACCGCGCTTTTGCTTTTGAAAATATCCTCCGGCGCAAGAGTATAGCCGGGCGCACTCCTCAGCCGCTTGACCTTTTTGGCTTCCGCAAGCAACGCTTTTGTGGGTATGCACCCTTCGTTAAGGCAGGCTCCGCCCATCTCCCCCTTTTCTGTTAAGGCAACGGAAAGCCCAAGCTTCCTTGCCTTCAGGGCGGCGGTATAGCCCGCCGGTCCTCCGCCTATCACAATCAAATCATATATCATTTTTGCGCCTCTCTTATCAGCTCCTCGATTTTATCAAGTACTTCATTCTCTCTTTGCGGCAGACCTTTTCCGGACAGGGACAGCCCCCCGGCAAGCCTCTCTTTGGCAAGGGCTATTATATCCGCCTCAAGAAAATCCGAGTATATTTCAATCGCGTTGTTTTCGTCTATGGTTACCGCTATTTCACCTTCCGGGAACCTAAACGCGGCTTGTCTGTTAAAATTATATTTTTTCCCCATTATGTAATCGGCATCCTCTATTTTGCTTTTTATGGCGGTTAATCTGCCGAAATCCACTTCGGGCGCAAGAAATTCGGTTTGGTCGTGGCAGGCTAAAAACGCCTGTTTTATGCTTTCCTTTACCTGCCACGCGCTCAACCCCGGCATAAGCGCGCTAAGGTTTATCACCCTTGAGGACACGCTGTCCACTCCTTTGGAGGCAAGCTTAAGCGCGCTTGCGTTAAGGTAGCGGGCAAGCCTTGCCATATTCACTCCTATCATAATGGTGCCGTGGTGCACGCTTGCGCCACCCGCCCTATAAAAGGCGTTGCCGCTGAACTTTTTGCCTTGCGTAAGGATGTCGTTTCTGCCGCTTTTTTCCGCGGATATGCCAAGCGCGCGCAAAGCGTTTATTATGATGCCGTAATTGCGCTCCGGGTCATAATCCCGCTTGTCGTAAATAAAGGAAAAGTTTAAATTCTTGTCGTCGTGGAATACCGCCCCGCCCCCCGAAGGGCGGCGGGCAAGCGCGATATTGTCCTTGCGCATGGCGGCAAGGTCGCATTCCTTATATGGGTTTTGGTGTCTGCCTATTACTACGGTATCCGAATTTTGCCACAAAAACAAAATAGCGGAGCGCATGGGTATACTCTCCGCCATTGCCTGCTCCATTGCAAGATTGTAATAAACGTCGCGCGCCTTACTCTCCGCAATTAAGCAATTCATACTATATTACAAAGAATACACTGGCAATACAAATCTGAGCGGCGTAATAAAGCAGGTGATTTACGATTATAAGCAGCTTGTCGTCCGGCTTGCCTCCGAAGTATTGGGTGGACAGCACAAGGTCGGACAGCAGGAACAGCACAAAACCTATGGCAAGTATCTTCAGCTCGGGCATATTGAAGGCAAGATAAGTGCTGAACAACGCCATAAACACCAGCAGCAGCGTATACACCAGGGCGTGAACAAAGAATTTTCCGAATTTTACGTTTAAGAATTTGCTGGAAAACAGGATACCCGCGCTGATGGGCAGGGTAACCGCCGCGCAGATAATAATAGGTTTGGTAAGCGCGAAGGAAGGGTCTAAAAATCCTGCCAGCAAGAATACCCCGATAAAGTAAATGATATGGCTGATACCGAAGGAAATCATACCCGCGTTAAGGTAGATATCGCCGGATTCCTTATATATTACCTTGAGGTCAAGCACGATATCCCCAATAAGCCCGAACAGCAGTCCAAGCATGATAAATATACCGAAGCTGTTATATGCGCCCATTTGGGCAAGTCCCGCGAAGCCTAAGCACATAAAGCCTATGCTTGCCACGGTTTTTGCGAGCAGTCCGGGAATGCCTCCCTTGATGACGCGTATAAACAAAAACATTATCACTGCCGCGCAAGCGGCTGTCAGCATTAAAGTATAATCCATAACTATCTCCTTTTTAAATTTGCATTTTTTGTTCCGCTTTTTTGATAAATTCTTGTATGCCCGCGGTAAACTTTTCCGGATAAAGGGTGTAGCTTATCGCGTGCGGGCTGTGTTCAAACTCGATGTAGTCCGCGTCCGGATTGACGGCAAGCAGGTCGTAGGCATTGTTGACGCCAATCAAATTGTCCGCTTTGGAGTGCATGATAAGGGTGGGAATTTTTATCTGCTTCATAGGCTCTCTTGCGTCAATTTCCCCGATTTTCACTCCGTAAAGCAGACGGGATATTATCTTGTACGGCGTCATGGCGGAAAGGATAAGGGGCAAAAACTTTCGTTGTTTGGGACTGATTTTTTTGTCCAGCACTTCCTTGAAGATGCCCGATATGGAAGTATACGCGCAATAGGAAATCAAAAACTTTATCCTTTTGTCCAGACTTGCCGTGTATATCGCTATCGTGCCGCCCATAGACTCCCCGTATATGCCGAAAACCGCGTTTTTATCCTGACTTTGCAGGTAATCTATCCACGCTATGGTATCATGCTTTTCGTAGTAGCTGAAGGATATGCACCTGCCTCCGCTTTCGGTGGAGTAGCGGTGGTTTACCACCAGCACGTTATAGCCTGCCTGCCTGAAAATATCCACGTACTTGAATTGCCCTATGCCTTTGGAAGTCCAGCCGTGGCAGTCTATGACCCATTTGCTGCTTTCCTGCTGCGTGCGGAAGATAAATCCGTAAAGGTCGTACCCGAAAGGGCTTTTGATTTTTACCTTTTGGTAAGGCATATCCAGATAAGCCCACTTGTAGCCTTTGCGCGCTATCTGGTCCAGCATAAAATCCCAGTTGCTTTCCTTCTTTGGGATTAAGGTCAGCCTTAAAAACTTATAGCAGAGCACGCCGTAAAGCGCGGCAACGCAAACGCCGATTATCCCTAAGGCTATGTAAAGATAAATCATCGCATCTCCTTATTTTTAATATTTATTGTAACTCACCAGTTCTTCGGTTGACTTTTTTTTGCGCGCCTTATACTCCGCGCCGCCTTCGCCTACCGCGATAAGCAGGCGTATTTCCTTATTCTTTGGCAAATCCAGCAGCTTTGCCAGCTTATTTCTGCCAAACCAGCCTATAATGCAGGTATCCAGCCCCGCGTCCGTCGCCGCAAGGCAGAAAGTCTGGACGGCGATACCTATATCGTAAGCGTCGTAATGGAAATGCGCCTGTGTGGCAAGCGCCTTTTTAAGTCCCGCTTTTTCCCCCGCTATGGCGATAAAGCAGGGCACGTTGCGGGTATAGCGGTTGATGGGTACGCCGGGGGTCTGAGTCGCTTCCGCTATTTGCTTGACCAGGTTTTCCTCGTCGCACACAATAAATTTATAAGGTTGCCCGTTGCGCGCGGAAGGGCTGTGGCGCACAAGTTCAAGGCAGTAGGCAAGTTTTTCCCTGTCCACCTTTTCGTCCTTATACGCTCTCGCGCTGAATCTTTTCCTTACCGCGTCTTCCAAATTCATTTTTTTGGGCCTCTTACACTAAATTATACAATATTTTCCTGTTTTGTCAATGCGCGAGGCATAAAATAAGGGGGCACGGCGTCATAATAATAAGGGCGGGGATTCCCTGCTTTTGGGCAAAATTAAAGGTGTTCGGTCTTTTCAAACCTTGCAGATTATGGTATAATGTATATGACAACTTTATAGAGGAAGAAAATGGACATTTACAAACAAATCGAGCTTGCGGGCATCATCCCTTTGATTAAACTGGAAAGACTGGAAAAAGCGCTGCCGCTTATGGGCGCTTTGACGGCGGGAAGCATCAATTTATGCGAAATCGCTTTCCGAACGCAGATAGCCAAGGAAGCGATAGCGCTGATTGCGCAAAAAAGCGCGAATATGGTAGTAGGCGCAAGCACCGTGCTGTCCACAATGCAGGTGGATGACGCCATAGAGGCGGGAGCGCGGTTTATAGTCACCGCCGGATTTAACGAAAAGGTGGTGGATTACTGCCTGAAAAGAAAGGTGCCGGTTATCCCCGGCGTATCCTCCCCTTCGGATATAGAAAAAGCGTACGAAAGAGAAATTTATGTGGTCAAATTTTTCCCCGCTGTGCCTTTGGGCGGCGTGGAAATGCTAAAGGCGCTGGCGCAGCCTTATCCCTTTATGCGTTTTTTGCCCACAGGCGGCATCAATCAGGACAATCTCAACGAATTTTTGGCTTTCAACAGGGTTATTGCCTGCGGCGGCAGCTATATGGTAAACGAGGAACTGATTAAAGAGGACAGATACGAGGAAATAACCAAAAACGCGCGCAACGCGGTCAATTCCATGCTCAACCTCAGACTGGACCATATCGTATTATCCGCAAAATCGCAGGAAAGGCAAGACCTTGCCACCGAAATCGCCACCCTTTTGGGCGCGCCCTTTGTGTATGAGGAAGGGGAAAAAATAGGGGATATGATAGCGGTATCCTCACGGATTGCCTACGGAAAGCACGGGGCTATTTTCTTTTCCACCCCTCATCTGGAGCGCGCGATATTTTATCTGGAAAAGCGGGGCTTTGAGTTTTGCCGCGCTACCACGATAAAGGATAACGGCAAACTCAACGCCTTATATCTGAAAGCTAATTTTGCCGGCTTTGCAATCGGCTTGGTGAAAGCGCCGTAAGACGCTCCAAGGGCGCCTTACGGCGCAATGCAATATCGGCTTATGCCCAAATGCAATACGCCTGCGGCGTGTTAAGGCGGATTGATAGTAAGTTTCTTGAGTTTTTTCTTTATTAATTGGGCGCCCGCAATCGGCGAAGCGGATTGACAATAGCTGGGCGCGGTTATATAATGTGAAAAGTATTAATTTTAATTGCGGCAAGAGCAGCCGCGCTAAGGAGTAACGGATGGCAGAGTTTTATACCGTCAACATTAAAGGCAGGGATGTGGATTTGCCCGTGATAAGAATATCCAACGACATCAAAATTGCGTTTTTCAACTTGCACGGCGCGCAGGATTTGACCGAGTTTTGCGCAAAAGAGATGGCAAAACTGGTGGAGGGCGCCGAAGTTGTGATAACCGCGGAAAGCAAAGGACTTCAGCTTGCCCATTGCGTGGCGCGCAACCTCGGACACGAGTATTACGCAGTAGCGAGAAAATCTCAAAAACTGTATATGCAGGACTTTATCAGTTGTACGGTAAAATCCATAACCACCAAAGCGGTGCAGACCTTTTATCTTTCCCGCCACGACGCCGATTTAATGAAAGGCAAAAAAGTGGCAATAATTGACGACGTTATCTCCACGGGCGGCTCCCTGGACGGACTGGAGGTGCTTGTAAAGCAGTCCGGCGGCACCGTTTACAAAAAGGCGTTCGTGCTTGCGGAAGGCGACGCTTCCCTAAGAAGGGACGTGGAGTATCTTGCCCAAATACCTTTACTGTAAAGTTTTACCGATTTACATAGGAAGAATTAATGTTGCGGTTTAGAGAAATTTGTTTAGCCGACAAAGAAAAAATCTATGAATTTTACGCCCTAAGCGGCTCCTTGGGCACCAATTACAGCATAACCACGCTATGCGGCTGGCAAGGGTGTAACCAAATGCAGATTTGCGTAAGCGCCGATTTCCTTGTCCTTAAAATCAACAAGCCCGGAGACGTCCGCTTTTTGTCTCCGCTGGCTAAGGATATGACCGCTTATTGTGCCGCCGTTGACGGGATTGTCGAATATATGGGCAAGGACAGTGTGAAAATCATGGTGGTGTCCACAGAGCAGGCGGAGTTGCTTATCCAAAAGGGCTTCGAGTGCGAGAACGTCAGAGCGTACGCGGAATACCTTTACAAAAGCGAGGAACTAATCAGCCTTAAAGGCAAAAAATATAACAGCAAACGGAATTTTATCAACAATTTTCCCGCGCCTTTCTCCTTCAGGGAATACCGCAAGGAGGATTACGAGGGAGTAATGGAATTGTTTTTGGAGTGGCAGGAGCAAAAGAGCGCGCATAACGGCGTGGACGAGTTGGACAAGCAGATTATGAGCAGCGAATGGGAAAGGCAGGTGGCGCAGGCGGTGCTTGCGGATACCCAAAAATACAACGTTTTCGCGGATATTCTGGAAGTGGAAGGAAAAATCGCGGGCTTCTGCCTGGGCGAAAGACTGCCCACCAACGTGGGCGCCATTTATTTTCAAAAGGCGGATATTTCATACCGGGGCATTTATCCGCTGCTTGACAATTTGTTTATCAAAAAGCATTTTTCCGACCTGCCTTTTGTTAACAAGCAAGAGGACATGGGTCTGGAAGGTTTGAGAAAATCCAAAATGAGTTATCATCCTTATATGTTGGTGGAGAGATGGAAAGCGGTGAAAAATTAGAAGTGCTTAAAGCCTTATACAAAGAATGTTTTGACGACAGCGAGCAGATACGCGATTATTTGTTTTCCACAAAATTGGGTATCCAAAACGCCATAACTTGTACGCTAAAAGGGCGGCTTACGGGCGCGCTGTATCTGGTTGACAAACCCCTCGTATATCTGGGGCGCAAGATAAAATATCCCTATATCGTGGCATTGGGCGTAAGCAAGACGCAAAGGGGACACGGTATCGCTTCCGCCTTGGTCAAAAGGGCGGCGGCAAAGGTTTACAAATCGGGGCTGCCTTTTATCGGGCTGTATCCCGCCGTAAGGGGTTTTTACGAAAAGCTGCAGTTTGCCACGGTCACCGAGGAGAGCGCGCTTTGCACGGAGGGACTGGATTTCAGAAGGACTGCGGACATACCCCTTTTGCTTTCGCTGTATAACGAGGCGGTAAGCAATTTGGATTTCTGTTTGGAGCGTACGGAGCAAAGTTTTGCCGCCCGCCTTGAGGAGATTGCCGCGGACAGCGGAAAGGCGCGCCTTATTTACAATCAGGATAAGCCGGTAGGTTACGCGCTGGGCGGCGGAGAGGAATACGTGATTGAGGGCAATCTCAATTACGACCGCAGAGGTACGGCTGTGGCGGGGCAGATGGCAAGGATAGCCAATCTGGAGGCGGCTTTTGCCCTGACCGATATTTCCATACCCTTTGCCTTTAAGGTAAACGACGGGATAATCGAGCAAAACAATAAAATAATCGAGGTGGAAAACGGGAAGGTGTCCTATTGCGCTTACGCGGCAAAAGAAATAGGGATAGATAAACTGACTTCGCTGTTTTTCGGCACCGAAAAGGAAATGTCCGTATTCTCACCCTATTTTAAGAAAGTCAAAGGGCAGCTGGCGGAAAAATATTAATGGAAAAATTACTGAAGATAATCGCAAAATTCGCTGTAACCGGGCAGCCTGCGAGTATTGCGCCTTACGGCAACGGGCATATCAATACTACATATAAGGCAACCTGTAAAAAGGACGGCAAAGAATACTGTTATATTCTGCAAAGGATTAACAACAAGGTTTTCCCCGACGTGCAGGGTCTGATGCGCAATATCGCGGGGATTTGCGCCCACGTAAAAGAAAAAATCGCAAAGGGCGGATACCCGGGAGAGCGCGCGCTTACCATTGTCCCCACCAACAGGGGCGAAGATTTTCTTTATGACGAAAGCGGCTACTTCCGCGTTTATGATTTTATTTCGGAGGGCATAAGCATTGAGAGCGCTCAAAGTTTAACGGATTTGGAAGTGGGCGGCAAGGGTATAGGGCGTTTTCAAAGACTGCTTGCGGATTATGACGCCGCCTCTCTTTCCGAGACCATTCCCTATTTCCATTTTACGCCCAAAAGGTACGCGGATTTGCAGCGGGCGGCAGAAGAGGACGCGGCGGGGAGAGCAAAATATTGCGCCGAGGAGTTGGATTTTTACTTGTCCCGCTCTCACTTTGCCCGTCTTTTCACGGACGCTTTGGCAGCGGGGCGGATACCTTTAAGAGTCTGCCACAACGACGGCAAGCTTAACAACGTGCTGATAGACACCGCGGGCAACAGGTATGTCGCGGTAATAGATTTGGATACCGTTATGCCGGGCGCGGGCGCCTATGACTTGGGCGACAGCGTGCGCTTCGGCGCCAGCACGGGCGCGGAGGATGAGGCGGATTTGTCCAAGGTGCGCTTTTCCCTGTCCGCGTTCAGGGCTATTTTGCGCGGATATCTCAGCGAAGCCGCGTACATGCTTACCCCGGAAGAAAGGGAGTTGCTGCCCTACGCCGGGCTGATTATGACTTACGAGTGCGGTATGCGTTTTCTTGCCGATTACCTTAACGGGGACACCTACTTTGCGGTGCGCAAAGAGGGGCATAATTTGCTCAGGGCAAGAACGCAAATGAAACTTGTTGCGGATATGGAAGAGCTGATGCCCGAAATTAAAAACGCCGTAAACGAGGAAATAAAAAACTATAACAAATTACACAGCGAAAAGCATTGAACGGTATGGGCAGGATGCGTGCCCTCCGATGTCTTAAAATGGAGCGCGAGCCGCTCTTTTTTTATGCCCAAAACTTGAGCAAGGCGCGCTTTCATCTGCTCAGCGTAAGGGGCAAGGCGGGGTTTGTCCGCGATAATCAGCACGACAAGATTGTTTATTTTATAATTCAAGCCGCTGATTTTTTTGTTGATTTTGCCAAGCAGCTCCATGCTGTCCGCGCCCTGATACGCCGCGTCGCTGTCCGGGAAAAAGTGTCCGATATCGGGCAGCCCCGCTGCGG
Organism: Christensenellales bacterium; assembly: GCA_050945855.1. GTDB lineage: Bacteria > Bacillota > Clostridia > Christensenellales > DTU072 > CAYSNP01. The sequence continues at coordinate 56,061 of JBMNTS010000005.1, forward strand.
AAAGCAGGGAATCAATAACGGCGTGCGCCGCCACGTCTCCGTCAGAATGGGCTTCCAGACCGTGAGTATAAGGCACCCTAACGCCGCAAATCACTAACGGCAGACCTTGCTTGAGTTTATGCAGATCCCACCCTAAGCCTATCCTTGTGTTGGATTGAAGCAAGTCGGAAAGGGTGGTAACCTTGCTGTTGGCTTCCTCCCCATCCACCACACAGGGCGCGCTTACCGTCTCCAGATACAATTCGCTTTCGTCGGTGTAGTCCTGTCTGCGTGCTTTTTCAAAAGCGCCTTTTATTGCCCGGGTAAGGTAGCCTTGCGGCGTTTGCACCCTCCACAGCTTTGCCCTGTTCGGCGCGCCGGTGATTTTCCCTTCCCGGATTTCTCTTATCGAGTCAACCGGGGGAAGCGCGGGCACGGCGCTGCCCTCCGCCAAAGTCTTTTCGTATACTCTTTGGATCAACTCCGCACTGACAAAAGGGCGCGCGCCGTCGTGAATGAGCACGAGAGGAGAAGTTGCCCTCTCCAGCGCCGCCTTTACCGAGAGGTGCCTGGTTGCCCCGCCCTCAACGATTTCTATGGGTTTAAGCGGAAAATCCGCAAAAATATTCTTTATGCGCTCTATATTGTCCGCGCTTGCCGCGATAATGATTTTTTCCACAAAATCCAAAACGGCGAACGCGCCCGCCGCTCTTTCCGCTACCGTGTCCTCCGTCAGCGAAAATAGCATCTTGTCCGCGCCCGCTCTGCTGCCCGAGCCCGCCGCAAGCACGATAACGTCGCAATTACTCATTATCCTCTCCGATAATTTCGTACAGGGCGTCCGCCCCCTCTTTGGATACGTTGCCTTCGGGCACCCTTAATATGCGCGCCTTAAGCTTTTTGTCCCCGAAGGATACAATGATTTCGTCTCCCGCCTTAACCTGCTTGCCGCTCTTTGCCTCTTTTCCGTTGAGCAGCACTCTGCCCACGCCGCAAGCGCTGTCTGCCACGCTTCTTCTTTTTATTATCCTGCTTACTTTAAGAAATTTATCCAGTCTCATAATTACCCCTTATATTATTGACACAATTACGGGAAAATCCTCAACCTCAAGCCGCCAGACCGCTTCCGCGCCCAGCTCCGGATATAAAAATATCTCCGCTTTTTTCACCTTTCGCATATAAAAGGCGCCCGCTCCGCCCACCGCGTCAAAATGCGCTCCGCCTGCCTCCGCGATGGCTTTTGCGGCGTCCTGTCCCCTGTTGCCTTTGCCTATGGAATATTTTACTCCCGCCCCGGCAAAACCGGCGGCGTAAGTATCCATGCGGCAGCTTGTGGTAGGCCCTATGCTGCCTATTACCCCCTTGCCTTTGGGGCAAGGCCCTGCGTGGTATATCACTTCGCCCGCAAGCGGCATCTCCCCCGTGTCGCGGTAATGCTCAAGCAGTTTTTTGTGCGCGGCGTCCCGCGCGGTGTAGATTACTCCGCTGAGATATACTATATCGCCTTTGCGTAAGTCCGCCGTTTTTTGAGGGTCAAGCGGCGTGGAAAGATATACTGTTTTTATTGTGGTTGCTCCTTAAAGGTTGATTATTTTATGGCGCGCGGCGTGGCACTGAACGGTGACCGCAACGGGCAGCCCGGCGATGTGGGTGGGATATTTTTCTATGCACACTTTTAGCGCGCTCACTCCGCCGTATCCCCCGGCTCCGATATTCAGCTTGTTGATTTCGTCGCAGATAGTTTTTTCCAGTCTGTCAAGTCCGGGGTCCTCATTGCGGCTGTTAAGGCTTCTGAACAACGCTTTTTTGCTTAGCAGCGCCGCCTTCTCCATAGTGCCGCCTATACCCACGCCCACTATTACGGGAGGGCAGGGATTTGCGCCCGCTTCCTTAACGCACGCCGTCACGCTCTCTATTATGCCTTGCTCGCCGCGCGAGGGAGAGAGCATAAAAAGGCGGGACATATTTTCCGAGCCGAAGCCCTTTGCCATTATTTTCAGGGTCAGCCCGTCCCCCTCTTTTATTTCGTAATGGATGACTGCGGGGGTGTTGTCAAGGGTGTTTTTGCGGGTCAAGGGGTCCAGCACGCCGGCGCGGAAATTGCCTTGCGCGTACGCCTCCCTTACCCCGAGGTTTACGGCGTCTTCAATACTTCCGCCGCAAAGGCGCGCGTCCTGCCCTATTTCGCAAAACACCAACGCCATGCCCGTGTCCTGACAAAAGGGCGCGCCCGATTCTCTTGCTATGCAAAAGTTTTGGCACATTATGCCCAATTCAAAGGCGGCAAGGGGAGGGGCGGTCTTTGCCGCATCTTTCAAGGCGTCCTCAATCTCCTTGTCCGCGTTGACACAGATTTCCAAAAAACCCGATTTTACCGCGTTTTTTATTAAATTTACATCTATTGTTCTCACCTGCGTTCTCCGTTTTGATTTTACAATAGGAAATATTATTTGTCAATCGCAATCGGTTATGGTACAATGTAGAGGTATTTCATTGACAAAAGGACAAAATACTTATGATGAAAATCTGCGCCCTCGCCAGCGGTTCCAAAGGCAACTGCGTGCTGGTGGAGGGCGAGAGTACCAAACTGCTTATAGACGTGGGCCTGACCGCAAGAAAACTGGAGTCCGGCCTTATGGAGTACAACGCCAGAGTATCCGACATCGCGGGGTGTCTTATCACTCACGAACACATCGACCACGTGAAAGGCGCCAAGCGGATAAGCGAAAAATACAACCTGCCCCTGTACGCACATCCGAGCTGCGCCCGTCTGCTTCATAGCTATTGGGACGTGAGGGCGGAGTATCTGGCGCATTTCGATATGGCGGGTTTTGCCGTGGGCGAATTTTTTGTGGAGCCTTTCGGCCTCAGCCACGACAGCGTTTACGCCGTGGGGTACCGCATCAGCGACGGGAAAAGCGTGTTTGTTTACGCCACCGACTGCGGCTACTGCTCCGAGCGGTTTCTGGAGATGGCGCGGGAAGCGGATACCGTGCTGATAGAAAGCAACCACGACATAGAAATGCTTAAAACGGGGAGGTATCCGGCGTACCTCAAGCGCAGAATCATGAGCAATTACGGACACCTTTCCAATCTGGCGTGCGCCTGCGCCGTGGAAAAGCTGGCGGCTGCGGGGCGACCCAAAAACTTTATCCTTGCCCATATCAGCGAGGAAAACAATATTTACGAGCTTGCCATGTCTTTTACAAAGCAGAGGCTGAGAGAGGCGGGGATAGAGGGGGTAAGCCTGTTTGTCGCCCGCCAGAATGAGGCTACCGGCTTTATAAGGTGCAGAAATGACTGAAATAAAAAAATACAAGGTGACGGACGGGATAATTATATACTTTGCTTCCCTGCTTGCCGCTTCCCTGCTGTCCCTTGTGATAAAATCCGAAAAAAACGAGCAATTTAATATTTACGCCGGTTACTTTATCATGCAGGCGTGCTTTTTCGCCGCCGTCCTTATTTTTTCTCGCTTGAAAAAGACAGACTTGTTTTACAATATCCCGATAAGGAGCAAAATATCCGGTTATGAAATAATTACCGCGGTAATCCTCTCCTTCTGCCTGTTTGCTTTTACGCTGCTGCCCGTGTTGGCATACGCCCGCCTGGGTCAGGCATCGGGGATGAAAGCGGTTGTCAGCCTGCCCGCCCTTGACAGTCCGGGCGCTGCAATCCTCTCCCTCGCGATATTGTGCGCTATGCCCGCCGTTTGCGAGGAGCTGCTTGTCAGAGGAGTGTTTTTGCAGGGTATGCAAAGCTACGGGGGCGTTAAGGCGCTGCTTTTTTCTTCCGCGGTATTCGCGCTGATGCACCTCAACCTTATGCAGCTGATACATCAGTTTACGGTCGGGCTGGCATTGGGGTATATAGTGCTAAGAACGCAAAAGCCGGTTTTAGCCATGGTAATACACTTTGTCAACAACGTTATAGCCTTGTTTCTGCCCCTTGCCCTTCCCTTTGAACTGACCCTTTCGGGCGCATCGCTTGTCTATTTTATCCCCATGATGCTCGCGGGGGCGTTTTTGGGCTTGTGCGCGGTAAGGGTGCTGGTAAAATCGTCTTTTTTGCCGGAAGGCAAGGGGATAAAGGCGTACTTAATTCTTTGGAAGCAGTCCGCGCAAAGAGCGGCAAAGGGCTTGCGCTCATTGTTTAAGCCCCTGGGCGCGGAAAACTTAAAAGGCGATTTTGTAGCCTCTTTGCCCAAAGAAAGCTCCTCTCCTCTCGTAAAGGCGGAGAGGGCAATCGTGTGGGCTTTTTTGATTTTTTTGGCCTTAATGGGGGCGGTGAATACTTTCGCGTAAGCAAAAAAGGCACCGCGGCTCTGCTTGGCAATAAAATAAAAGTAAAATAACCAAAAATGGCTTTAATTGATATTAGATTTATGTTATTATATTTAAGCATAATCAAGTATTATGTGTAGTTATCCCTTGTGAGGTATTCAATGAAAAACTATAAACTGATTTCGGATAGAAAGATTCTGCCCACGATAGTCGCTGCCCTTGCGCTCTTATTAGCATTTATATGTGCTTTGCAGCCCGTAGGCACGGCTTATGCCGACCTTTACGAGGATATTCACGTCAATGCTTCTCCGGGCAATCCTGATGAACTGGCGTTCAGTATAAATACCGCGGGCTATACTCCGGGCACCGTTGTGGGAGAGGAGCCCAGCATTACGCTCACTCTTACCGGTTCCGCGAGAAGGCCGCAGGATACCGAGTTCTATTTTATAGAGCAGGAGCAAATGGGCGCGCCCGGCGTTAACGAGCAATGGATACTGCTGACCAAGGATATGATAGGAGATGAAATGGCGGTTTATACCCCCACCATGGGCGCCAATTCCTATTTCAAAAAATACGTTTATTTCAAAGCCGTTATCAAAAAGCAGGACCCCGAAAATCCCCAGCTTTATTACGAATATCTTAAAGAAGAGGTGCCCGTTGAGATTATAGTCGACAAGAGCACCGAACTTAATTACGCCATTACGGGCGTGGAGGCGTATTCCAAAGGCGCGGGCGGCGTTTTTGTGCCTTACGATTTTTCCGTCAACGCTCCCTTTGTGTCTACCGAATTGCGCTTTGTGCTGCAGACGGCAAGCTCCGAGCCTACCGCGATTACATATCAGTATTATTATGAAGGCTGCGGCGTTCCCTCCATTGACAACGAATGGGTTTCCATGGAAGGCAAGAGCATTACCTTCACCGCGGACAACGCCGGACAAATCAACGGCCCCATCTTTTTCAGGGCAAGGCATCGCGACCAGGGCATAGACCTCAGGTATAACGCGCAGCCTGTGTTCGCGCGTCTGGACACGGTAAGTCCCTCCTTTACGGTGCTGGCGACCAAGGCGGTTTCGGGCGGAGCATACTCCGTAGGCACCTGGAGCGATCAGGACGTGGAATATACGATAATCCCCGCAAGCCAGAACGTAAGCGATGTCAACTATTTCTACAGGCTGAGCACGGGAGATTTTATTGAGATTGTCCCCTCTACCTCCAACGGAAACAGGTTGTACAAAATCACCGTTTCGCAGACTACCGGCACGCTGAAATTTGAAGCGCGCACGTCCGCCGGCATGATTAACAACAACAATGACACCAACTACAACACCCTGATAGATAAAAACAGGCCTCAGGTCAATATTATCGCCAAAGATAAGGACAATACCGATATCGCCTCCGTGGGCACTCCTCCGGGGGAAGGCTACAGGGTAGGCTACGCTTCGGGCAAGATAGAGTTTACCATACGCAATATGGACGAGTTTGGCGCGCCCATTCCCAATACTTCCAAAGTTACCTACCTTTACAGCGTGGACGGCGGCGCCTTCAATCCCATACCTCAATCGGGCGGGCAGTACAAGCTTACCATTGAGGCGGGCAGCACCAATATCTATAACAGGCAGATTGCCTTTAAGCTGACTTCGGACGCGGGCTTATCGGACACCAAAACCTTTACGGTAAATATTCTCAATGCCAATTTCACCGTGGAAATGGCCCCCTTATCCTATAACACGCATAACGGCTGGGCAAGCGAGAACATCCTTATAGATTTCTATATCGCGGACGGCGATTACAAATTCTACAATGAAATTTCCGGCGAAATCGCCGCCAAGCAGGAATTGACCGGCGTTACCAAGGGTCAGATAAGACCTTCGGACGGCAAAAGGCATTTTGAAGTGGTGTTCGACAGACCGGTGAATAACGCCGCGATTATTTTCTCCGTGGAAAATATGGCGGGCGACGTTTGTGTCCTCCCCGCCACCGCTCCCATCAATCTGGACAACGTATTGCCCGAAGCCACCATCAACGGAGTGGTCTTGGGCAGTCAGCAGCCCATAAGGGATAACGAGTGGTCCAACGGCAAGGTCGTGCTTACCGTTTACCCGCACTCCAATCTTTCCGGCATAAGCGTTCAGTATGTGCATACCAACGGCATCCCCGAAAACATGACGGCAAATACGGACGGCAATTATACGGTTACCATTCAAAAGACCACGACTTGCGTGTTCCGCCTTATCAGCGGCAGCGGTTTGCAAAGGGATTTATCCTTCCAGGTAAATATTGACTTAAGCGATATTGACATTGACATTCAGGACTATGACCTGATTGCCTCCAGAGTGCATTCTCAGGATGTGCCCCTCACCTTTATAACTTCGCATACCGGGGACTTTACAGTATGGTATAAGGAACTGGGCGTCAACAATGACTTTATTCAGACGCAAAGCCGCACCTTTACCGTACCCGTAAGCAACGAGATCGCGCAGGGCACCAAACAGTTCGTGTTCTTCCTCGAGGCGAAAGCGATAGACAAAAACGGCAACAGAAAACGCTCGGAACAGCTTTCCATCGCTATCCAATATAATAGGACTCCCAGCGTAATAGAGGTAACGAGGAGCAACGACCACGGCAGCGTTATCGAACAGGATTGGCTGAGAGGCAATATCATATTTGATATTACCAATCTGTTCGGGCATACCTATCAGGTTTCGCTTAACGGCGGAGCGTGGCAGGATATCGACGTTGTGCCGGATAACGATATCGTCAAGTTCTTCTTCTCGGGCATAGCCAACGGCGTGCTGGCTTACGATATGAACGACGGCGGCAACTTTAACGGCACCGTTTCGATAAGGGCGATTAACAACGCGGGCTATCCCAGCAACGCCATCGCCATAAATAATATTAAGGTTGACAACAGCCGTCCCGACGTAATCAACGCGATAAGCATAGAAAAAGGAGAAAGGGACGCCGCCAACAGAAAGATTTACAGCGCGGCGGATATAGTTCTCAGAAACACCAACGGGCTTACGGCGTTTTCCGCTTACGCTCCTATTACCTATTATTATCAGATAAAGCAGTCCTCGGATATTCCTCCGCAGGCTCCCACCGAAGGCAATATGGGCTCTTGGATAAAACTTGAATCCCCGGTCACCTTTGACCAGAACGTATCCCTGTGGCTTTACGCGAGGAACATTCTGCAAGCGGATTCCATGCAAATCAATTACTACGACTTTATCATAGATAATGGCAGCATTACTTTCAATGTTTCCTTCCCCACCGAGGCAGGTTCCACCAAGGATGCGAATATATTCGAGTACACCTGGGGCACCTCCGCCGCCAACGTCTATTTCTTCAGTTCTTCGGTAACGGACGTATATTACTATTACACCATTTCGCAGGCGGCGCAAGTACCCGAAGCGTCCTGGATGCTTATCAATCCGGGCGGCAATCCCGCGGGCAACTTTACTTTCTCTTATACTCAGGATATCAACGCTACTTTCCGTTTCAGGATAAGGAACCGCGCGGGCACCGAGATAATTTCGGACAACAAAGCGGTAATAAGGATAGACAACGTAGAGCCTACCTTTACTGTGGAATATACCTCGGGCGGAAGCGCGTATACTCCCGGCACCTGGGCAAAGGAAGCCATTTCCATCAAGATTACCCCCACCGCGGTCAACCCCGGCGGCGTAAAATACGAGTATTATTTTGACGGCGTTTGGACGGAAACCCCCAGTCTTAACCTTACCTCGGATATGATTGAGAACTTTGATCCCAACCATAACGGCAACGGACAGGGCTTGTTCAGGATAAGCGCGACCAGCAAGGTCAACAACAAAATGATAACCAGCGACCAGATAGCCATCAAGGTGGATAAGGAGAGCCCCAGATTTGACCTTTACGGCGTGATAGGCAACAATGTGCAGATTACCTCGGGACAATGGTCAAACGAGGAGAACGTGCGTATAGATATCGTCAAGCAAAACAACAATATCTCCGACGTCACCTATTATTACGAAAAGAACAACGAAGGACGCATCGAGGCGCCTGTCGTCGGCGGCATCAATATTGAGACCAGCTGCGTAGTCACCGTAATAGCCAGAAGCGAGGCGGGACTGGAAACGCAAAAGGACTTTGTGGTCAATATAGATACCATACCTCCAAGAATTGACGCGGGCAAGATAGTCAATCCCGCTCCCGGCGCGGAACCCAACCAGTACTATGTGGACCAGGTAATATATTATATAGAGGAAAACGTAAAGATAGCGGAATACAACGGTTACGCGCTGGTCAACGGTATGGAAATCTCCACTAAGAACGTGGATACCAACCTTAACGGTTACGTGCATATTTATATCGAGGACCTTGCCGGCAACGTCGCGGAATTGAAATTCTATATGATGCCTTTCCCGCTGGATATAAACAATGTCACTCTTTCGGAGGAGGACAGGGCGCTTATAGATTCCTTTGAGGAAGAGCTTAACGCCGCTATCAACCTCAGCCAGTCCAGGCGCGCGTACTTTGCCAACCAAATCAACAGGCTGCGCGACAGGGTGATAATTCTGCAAGGACAGGTAGATGATTTCCATAGGTATCTGGAGATTATCAACAACAAGAATTCTTTTGAATTGAATTCCGATTATGACCAGATGGAAAGCTATATTAATAGGTTTAACAATTATGCCACATGGCAGAGACAGTATATCTTAAGCAACACCGTTAAACCTTACTCTACCTATTTCAACAAATTGCAGGAGCAATTCCAGATTCTTGACAATCAAATGAACAATGTGCGCGCGGTAGAGCAGCAAATAGCCGCCCTGCCCGCAATCAACGTAGTCGAGAAATCGGACTATATAGATATCAAGAGAGTGCATAACTATTACGAGTCCCTGACCGTAGCACAAAAAGGCAAGCTGAAGAGCACCCTGCGCGCCAAACTTATGGAAGTGTTAAGACTTTGCGAGCTTATGATGCTCCAGGATGATGCGACCGGTGTAAGCATTTACGGCGACAATCTGGCGGGCGGTCTGGAAATAGAGGTCACGCCTTATGAAAAATCCACCAAGAAGTTCATAGACGCTCAACAGACCTTGCTGGATTCCTTTACCGGCGTTCAGCCCAGAGCGATAGCTTCCATTCATCAGCTTTCGCTTACCGGCTCGGGCGCATCTACCATTACCGGCGATATCCTCATCACCTTGCCCATACCCGACGAATATTCGCAATATATCAGTTTTGCGGTGTATAAGCTGAACAACAACGGCACCATAGTCAAAGTGCAGGGCGCGGAGGTGGCTCCGGACGGCAGAAGTATCAGCTTTGGCTCTACCGAGCTTGCCACTTATATACTGGCGGTCAACGCCAACATCGAAAGGGTAATAGAGGACACCACCCTTTACGGTATGATAGGCAATATCGAGATAGATACCCAGATGCTGCAATATATAGCCATAGCGGTAGGCGCGCTCTTCGCGCTCACCGTCCTTATACTTGTCATTACCGCACTTAAGCGCAGATCCTTCCTTAAGAGATTCAACAAGAGCTATAAGCATTCGCTGGTAAAACGCGGCATTGACTCCATACCCAAGGGCAATCCGCCGCCCAGGAGAAAACCTTCCAATCCTTCGGAAAGGGTGTCTTACAGGCGCAAACTGTTATAGGCCCGGGTGTCTGATAAAAAAATTAAGCCCTGTTCGCCTTATGGCGCACAGGGCTTTTTTGTGCGGCGGGATTAGCATATTAATCCGCTTCAGCCTATAAATACAGCAGCTTTATTCCGTCCTTGTGCATCGTTATGCGGTTTTCGCCCCGCAAAATATGCTTTTCCCCGTCTATGCAAAAATCGGTGGGGGAAGACAGCGTCAGCGTTACTTCCTCAATTTCTTTAAAGGTTATGCTTTTGGTGTCTGTCTCTTTGTTAAAGCCTATGAAAAACGCCCGGAAGAACAAAAGAAACAGCTTTACCGCTCTTGCGGGCAGGATACCTTTGGGCGAGGAGATAAGCAAAAGATGCGCCTTTCCGCTATTGTTTTCGTACAGCTTATTAAAGGGAAATCCGAACACGCGCCGTGAGTTGACTACCATAATCAAGGTATATTCGCCTTCCCTCTCCTCATTGCCTGCGGCAACGCGGGCGGAAATATTATGCGTTTTGTATTCCCTGAAAATCGTCAGGAAATACGCCAGCTGCTTGATTGCCCGTTTCAGCTTGATATTGGTGTTGTACCCTATCGGCGTAAACGTGCCCGCCGCCAGCACGTAAGAAAAATACCTGCCGTCCACCTTGCCTAAGTCTATGCTTTCGGGCTTGTCGGCGTAGCGCAAGCCTTTATAAGTATCATTGAGAGTGCCGCAAGGTATATATATAAGGTTGACATTTTTTGATTTGGCGTAATTTATCGCCCTGTTAAGGGTGCCGTCGCCGCCCCCTATCGCAAGGTAATCATACCCTTTGCAAGCGGTATCCATATCAAAATTCTCATTTTCGATTATCTTGACATCCACTCTGCCGTATTGCTTTTCCAGTTTTTCCTTTGCTCTTTCCTTATTTAATATCCCTCCTCTTCCGCTAAGCGTATTTATTAGCAATAAACACCTGCTGCGCTCCTCTGTCATACACTGCTCCTTAACTTTAGTCATTATATACTTACGCTAAATTATGATAATATGTTTTATATTTTTTGGCTAATATTTACATATTTGCCGCCGCTTTTCACCATATAGTAAAAAATTAGTTAATGTTATTGTTC
>JBMNTS010000006.1:0-63451 GCA_050945855.1 Christensenellales bacterium
ACTATTCCTGATTGTGCGATATTAACTGATTATAATAATTTTTCATAAAAACACTGTCCTCCGCCTGTGTGCCCTTGCTTTCGCAAATAATATGCGGAGAAAGCCCGGTATTATAAACGGCTTCCAGTAGATGCGCAGGATTGGGTCCGTAAAGGCTGTCCTCAAAGGTAAGGTGCCTGAGTTCCCCTTTGACTCCGTACTCTATTTTACTGAAATGGATATGCAGGTTTTCCACTTTTTCCCGCGGTAAATTTTGCAGCAGTGTATTAAAAATATTTTCAAATGCACCGGTATTGCTTAAAACACCTTGCTCTCTCGCGTTTATATGCCCGAAATCTATGCACGGATAAAAGAATGGCGCGACGGAACAAAACTCCATAACCTCTTCAACGGTGCCTATCTGCCCCGTTTTTCCCATTGTTTCTATGCATACGATTTTGTCGGTATGATTGGAGGCTATTATTGCGCGGGCAAGCAATTCAAGGTTGGCTTTAGTCAGGGATACCGCTTCTTCTCTGGAAAAATTGCTTTGAGAGGCAGGATGCACAACCACCCGCCGGGTGCCGAAATAATTAAGAATTTCCATGCACTTCAATACATAGTTTATGGATAACTGTGCCTTTTCCTCTTCCGCGACGGCAAAATTGATATAATACGGCGCGTGCACGGAAAGCTCCACGCCCAATCGGGCAAATTCCGCGCCCAGTTCTCTTGCCGTGCCTTCACTCATCCTTATGCCTCTGCCGAAGGAATACTCAAAAAGGTCCAAGCCTCTGTCCGCGCACCATTCAGCCGCCTGTAAGGTTTGCGTATAGCCTTGCTCGAAAAAGCTGTCTGAATTGCCGGCTACTCCGAATTTTACCATATACTTTCCGCCTTTTTAATATCGGATAAAATCTGCTGCTTCAGTAACTCCGGGGATTCAAAGCGCTTAATGTTACGCAAATACGCCTTTATGCTTATCTGAATATCCCTATTGTAAATATCCTCTCCGAAATCCAGCAGATAAGATTCCACGCAAGGTTTTTCTTGTCCGAAGGTAGGCTGCCCTCCTATATTTGTAATCGCCTTATACCGCTTGCCCTCAACATGCGCATAGGTGGCGTATACTCCCCACTTTGGCAGAAATTTGTTATCCGCAATCTCCATATTGGCAGTGGGCAAACCCATAGTATGCCCTATTCCCTTGCCCGAAACTACCTTGCCCATTATAAAATAATCGTCTCCCAACAGCTTGTTGGCCATATCAATATTTCCGCTCTCCAGCATCTGCTTAATAAGACTGGTAGAAACTTTTTCCTCACCTTCCTTCAGCAGATTCACAACAAATACCTCAATTCCCAGTTTGCCGAAATGAGCTTGCATATCCTTAGGAGTCCATTTCCCTTTTGCGCCGAAAGTATAATCCTCGCCCATAAAGAGCGCTTTGGGATTAAACCGGGACAGATAATCGTAAAAGCCCTTATCGTTCAGCATAAAAAACTCTTTGGAGGAAGGGATAACCGAATAAGAGATACCCAGCCCATTCATCAAAGCTGTTCTTTCCCGCAACGTATACACGCTTTTTTCTTTCTTTTGAATGTAGTCAAAAAAGCCGTCGTCAAAGGTCAATAGCAAAAAATCCAGATTGTGCGCTGCGCAATATGCCTGCGCCGAATTAATCAAATACCTGTGACCGGTATGAATTGAGTCAAACAATCCCAAAGCCAGTCCGCATCCTCTGTCAAGCGTCATTTGGTCAACCTCGTTCTCACAATCAATTTGTCATCCGAATTTTTTTCGCCAATCCCGAAAAGATTTCCCCCGCAATATACGGAAAATAAACCTCCGGGAGCGTCGGGAGCGTAAATCTGCACTCCGTTTGATAGTTTGCCCTCTAAATGCGCGGCAACATTATATCTTGCAAAAGCGTCGGTAAAGATATTCATTGGCAATATGCAGGAGCATATATTCTCCGCCGCCTGCTCTAAGGTTACTGCGTCACTGATAGAGAAAATGGAGTTGCGCTCCCGTCTGATATACTTCATATATCCGTAAGTGTTCAGCCTGTAAGCCAAATCCCTGGCTAAGGAGCGTATATAAGTGCCGCTTCCGCATTCAATTCTGAAAGCAAAGGTATCCTCCGCCGTCTTTTCCAGTAATTGGATATCGTATATATCAATAAAAGATTTGATAAGCGTAATTTCCTCGCCCTTACGAGCAAGTTTATACGCGCGGTGTCCGTCAATCAGCTTTGCGGAATATTTTGGGGGAATTTGCTCTATTTTTCCTATAAAAAATGGCAGAGTATTCTCAATTTCGGCTTTATTTGGAATTCTTCCGCCCTCAGAAATCACTTCGCCTGAGGCGTCCAGCGTATCCGTTTCCCGTCCGAAGGTAAACAGCGCGTAGTACACTTTTTTTTTATTGAGGTCATAGGAAAACAATCTGGTGGCGTATCCTAAGGCTATGGGCAGCACTCCCTCTCCGTCCGGGTCAAGGGTGCCGAAATGCCCAACTTTGGTGGCAATGCCTTCCGCCTTTAGCAGTCTTTTGACTTTTGCAACCGCCTGCGCCGAAGTCATGCCCGCCTGCTTATTAAGATTGATAAAGCCGCTAACCATTAATAACGTCCCTGACCGCAACCAAAATCTTTTCGACGACATCTTCGGGGTAACCGAAAATCTTACACCCCGCTGCGTATTTATGCCCGCCGCCTCCGAAACACCTTGCGCACGCCTCCGCGCTTATCCCGTTTTTAGAGCGAAAGCTGACCTTATATGTCATACTCTTTATTTCCGTGATGCTGACCGCGACCAATACGCTTTCTATATTGATTATTTCGTTGATAAACCCTTCGGTGTCGTCTATTTCGGTATCGGTTTCCATTAAATCGTCTGTGTTGATGTTAATAATGCCGATTGTATGGTTATCGTAAAACTTTGCTTTGTATAACGAATTGATTTTAAGGCGAAAGACCTTATAATCTGTATCCCGCATAAGAATTTGGGAAAGCCCCGCGCTGTCCGCTCCCTTTTTCAATAAGGCGGCGGCAACCTCAAAGGTATGGGCGGAGGTGGAGGGATAAACAAAGCTGCCCGAATCGGTAATAAGTCCCGCATACAACAGATCCGCAATTTGGTTGTCTATCAACTCCTCGTTAAACTGGGCAAGAATATCATAGATAATTTGCGTTGTGGAAGCCGCCGAGGTTTCGATAATATTTACTTGCGCAAAGCCAGCGTTGCCTAAATGATGGTCTATAAGGATAGTCTTTTTCGCCGCAGTAAAAATTCTGGCGCAGTTAGTGCCCAGTCTGGAAAAATCCCCGCAGTCTACGGCAATCGCCAAATCATAATTATGCAGGTTTTCCCGGTTTAGATCGGAAGCGTAAGGAAGAAAAGTATGCTTGTCCGCCACGGGCTTTGAAGCATCCTCGCTGAAGCAATGCACAACCTTGCCCGTTTTCTTTAAAAAAGCGTAAATTGACAGACAACTGCCTACGGCGTCTCCGTCCGGCGAGGTATGCATAAAAACAGCTGCGTTAAGGCAATTTTTCATTAACTCTATTGCCTTGGAGTAATTATTTATCATCTTTTGCGATATCCAGTTTACTTAATATTTCATTAATGCGGAAAGCGTAATCAAGCGAATCGTCTATAACAAATTTCAGTTCGGGTACCGTACGGATTCTTAGCTTTGCAAACAGCTGCTTCCTTAAAAAGCCGGCGCTGTTTTGCAGCGCGGACAAAACGCCCTCGTCATCCGAAGAGGGTTTGCTGATAAATACCTTGCAGTATTTCAAATCTCGCGTGGTGTCAACCTTGGTTATTGTCAGGGTATCCGTAATTCTGGGATCGTTTAATTCGTAATTAATCAGCGTGTACAATTCCTTTTGTATTTGCGAATTCACCCTATCGATATTAGCCATTATTCCACCTTTTCCATTTTATACGCCTCAATAACGTCTCCTACTTGGATATTGTTATAATTTTCTATGCCGATTCCGCATTCAAAACCTGTCTGAACCTCTTTTACATCATCCTTAAAGCGTTTGAGTGAGCCGAATTTGCCTTCAAAAATAACAATATTGTCACGCAAAAGCCTCAGGCTGGCGCCTCTTTCCATTTTGCCCTCTTTGACCATACAGCCCGCAATCGTACCCGCGCTGCTTAACTTAAACACTTCGCGCACTTCCGCCTTGCCTATATGCACTTCGCTGAACTTGGGCGCAAGCAGACCTTTGATTGCATTCCTCACATCGTCAATCGCGTCGTAAATTACTCTGTAATAACGGATATCCACGCCGTTCTTTTCCGCCATGTTTTTGGCGTTGGTGTCCGGCCGCACGTTAAATCCTATAATTATGCTCTCCGAAGTCATAGCCAGCATTACGTCCGTTTCGCTTATCGCGCCTACGCCGCCGTATACCACAGCTACCTTAACCTCCTCACCGGATAATTCTACAAAGCTGTTCTTAAGCGCCTCTACGCTGCCCTGAACGTCCGCCTTAATGATAAGGTTAAGATTCTTGAATTTGCCTTCTTCGATTTTACGGAAAACATCGTCCAGGCTAACCTTAGAATACTGCAGTTTTGCTATTTTTTCTTTGGTTTTACGCTCTTCGACAACCTGCTTGCTTAATTTGTCGTCCTCTACCGCCATAATGGAATCGCCGGCGTTAGGTACCGCCTGTAAGCCTAATACGGATACCGCCATTGACGGTCCCGCTTCCTTTATGCTGCGGCCTTTGTCGTCTGTCATGGCCCTGATTTTTCCCGCTGTTGTACCCGCTACAATATTATCTCCCTGCTTTAGCGTACCGTTTTTGACAAGTATGGTCGCCACCGGACCTTTGCCTTTATCCAATTTTGCCTCGATTATTACGCCGCTTGCCGATCTGTTGGGATTGGCTTTAAGCTCGGCTAGGTCGGCGGTAATAAAGATAGTTTCAAGCAATTCTTCCACGCCCTGTCCTGTTTTGGCGGATACGTTGACAACGGGGATGTCTCCGCCCCAGGCTTCGGGCACCAACTCGTATTCGGTGAGCTGTTGCAGTACCCTGTCCGGATTGGCGTCCTCTTTATCTATCTTGTTTACCGCTATAATAATGGGAACTTTGGCGGCTTTCGCGTGGCTTATGGCTTCCACAGTCTGAGGCATAATGCCGTCATCGGCAGCCACTATAATAATGACTATATCGGTTACGTCCGCGCCCCTTGCCCTCATAGCGGCAAAAGCGGCATGCCCGGGCGTATCCATAAAGGTGATTTGCCTGCCGTTAAGTTTTATGCTGTACGCGCCGATATGCTGGGTGATGCCTCCCGCTTCTCCGCCTGCCACATTTGTCTTGCGGATATAATCGAGAAGTGAGGTTTTGCCGTGGTCTACGTGTCCCATAATGGTAACTATGGGAGGACGGGTTACCAGTTCCGCGGAATCGGTGTCCTCGTCTTCTATATGTGATTCAATTAGCTTTTCCTCGCCCGTTTTGATAGCCTGAAGTTCCAGCGTTACGCCCAGTTCGTTTGCTACCAACTCGGCGGTTTCAAAATCTATATTGTCATTGAGCGTTTTGAAAATGCCCAAATTGAACAATTGCTTGACTATTTCCGCGCCCGGCTTGCCTATTTTTTCGCTGAAGGAACGTATGGTCAAGGTATCCGTCGTAAGCACTACATGGTCAACCTGACTGTATTTTGGCGCATCGCTCTTCTTTTTATCCGAGCTTATCTTGCGCGTCCTGATTTTTCTGATTTCGCCGCTGTCGTCATACTCGATTGCGCTGGAGGAAGTCGTCACAAAACCTTTACGCTCAAGAGTCTTTCTGCTCATAACCTTTTTAGGCGCAAGAGCATTATCGCTTTTTGCGGACTTATCAGGGCTTTTCTTTTTATGCTCTTTGGTTATAACGGGAGCCTCAATTATTATCGGGGTCGGCGCTTTATCTCTAAAAGCGGGCTTTGCCCCTGGCATTTTCGGTCTTGTGCCCTTATCCATAGGAGCAGACGTCTGAGGACGGGGGGACTGTCCTGCGCTTTTAGGCGGACGCCTGTCATAAGAGGGCTGCCGCCATAGCTTGCTTACCTTAACTTCATATTGCGGCTTCTCCTGTGCTTCCGTCTTAGGTTTGACTGCCTCCGTCTTAGGCTCCGCTTTTTTGGCGGCTTGCTGCTCTTCCTTTGCCGCTTTAACTTCGGAAATCGGTTTATTGATAATCTTCTCGGGCTCACTAACCCGCGGCGCCTCTTTTTCGACCTTTTCCTCCGCTGCGGGTTTTTCTTCCTGCTTATCCTTTGCCTCGGCGGGCTTCTCTTCCTTCTTTTGTTCCTCTTGCTGCAATAAAGATTCCTTTGCGCGCCTTATTTCTTCTTCCCTTTGGCGGGTCAATAATTCCTGCTCTTTGCGTATCCGCAACTCTTCAAGTAAAACGGCTTTTCTTTGAGAAAGGGCGGCAACTAATTCCTCATATTCAGAAAAGGGCTTTTTCAAATAATTTAAAAGCATATTTATCTTATTGCGCGATTCATTAAGTTTTTTGATGTTTTCCAGAATATCGCCTTTTCTCTTTACATCTTCGCCCATACTAATCTCCTTTGAAAATCTTTTTTATTGCCGCCGCCAGATTTGGCTCGTTTATTCCTATCGCTTTGGCTTTACGCGCAGTAATCTCATCCAGTCCTTCGCATTCCATCAAATCAACCGAATTAGATTGCGCATATATAGCCAGTTTTTTTGCGCTGCTCTCGGAGAGCGTCTTATCTTTCAGTATCAAAAAGGGTTTGCCCTTTTTGTCGATAATGTTGTCCACTCCCCATTTGACTTTGCCCGCCTTAATGGCAAAACCCACGTAGGAAGCCAGTTTTGCCTTGTTATTGTTTAAGTTCGTCATACACCGCGGCATCCACGTTGGTACTGAACGCCTTGTTGAGCATACGCTTTTTTATGCACTTTTCTATACATTCCTCATTCCGGCATACGTAAGCGCCTCTGCCCGGTCTTTTTTGCGTGCTGTCAATGCTTATATTGCCCTGCGCGTCCTTTACCACCTTAATCAGGCTGCTCTTTTCTTTCATTTGCCTGCACGCTATACACATCCTTAAAGGCGTGCTTTTGCTCTTCATTTGTTACTCTCCGCTGTTGACAGTGTCCGAATCGTCCTGCGCGTTTAAGCTTTCCATAACCGCCGAATAAGGCTTGACGTCTATCTTATAGCCTGTCAGGCGGGCGGCAAGCCGCGCGTTCTGCCCGCTTTTGCCTATCGCCAAAGAAAGTTTATCGTCGGGGACAACGACTTTGGCTTTCATTTCTTCCTCGTTTAATTGCACCATCATAACCTTTGCAGGGCTCAACGCTCTGGAAATATAATCGATGGGGTCGCTGGTATATAGTATGACGTCCACCTTTTCGCCGGATAACTCGCTGACGATAGCGTTGACGCGCACTCCCTTCGCTCCTATGCACGCCCCTATCGCGTCCAGGTTGGGGTCCTCGGTATAAACGCTCATTTTGGTACGGTAGCCCGCTTCCCTGACTATGTTCTTGATTTTTACAAGACCGGACTTAATCTCAGGCACCTCTATCTCAAACAAACGCTTTACAAATCCAGCATTGCTGCGGCTGACCATAACCTGAGAGCCCCAGCTGGTAGTCCTGATCTTTTTGACGTATACCTTGATTCTGTCGTTGACGGCATACTTTTCGCCGGGCACCTGGTCGGCTAAATTCATTACGCCTTCCATTTGAGAGCCCAATATTTCCACATAAACGATGTTGTTGTCTATGCGGCGAATTATCGCCATCATAATTTCGCCTTCACGCTCGCTCATTTCCGCCATAATACGCTGCTTTTTTGCCTCCGCAATCCTTTGCGTGATAACCTGCTTGGCGGTTTGCGCGGCAATGCGGGAAAGGTCGCGGGGGGTGACGTCCTCGCCTATTATGTCGCCTATTTGCGCATTGGGCTTGATTTTACGCGCTTCTTCCAGCGTGATTTCGCTGTCTTCTATTTCGTCATAATATTCCACCACTTTATAATATGCCGTATAGGTAATGCGGCAACGCTCCTCGTCCAGCGTAACTTTGATTGCTCTGGTTTCGCCGCTTTCGTTTTTATAAGCTGAAGCCAGACCTGCTTCCAATGATTTTATCAGCAAAGGCTTGTCGATTTTAAGCTCTGCTTCTATTTGGTCCAGGGCTAAGAAAAATTCCTTATTAATCATTGTTTCCTCCGAATTTGATGTGCGGTTTAGCACTCTTGATATTTTCTAATTTTATTAAGGTATCCCTACCTTTAATATTTACGGTAATTTCCTGCGCGCTTACGCCCTTAAGCTTGCCTATGAGCTTGTCCTTTTCCCTCACGGGCTCTTTAAGCTCCGCTTCTATCCATTCGCCTATTCGCCTTTCAAAATCGCGCACGCTGACCAAAGGCCTGTCCAGACCGACTGAGGAAATGTTAAGATTATACGGCTTGCCGCGGGTAAGGTCCAACTCTTCCAGCGGACGCTCAAGCGCGTCGTTGACAAGTACGCAATCCTCCAGCGTTATGCCGCCGTCGCGGTGTATTAAAATCTCGAGGGTGTCTTCCTCAAATACTTTCTTAAAGCCGATTTCTACCACCTCATAGCCCAAAGCCTCTATAATGGGTGTTAATTCACGCTGTGCCTCTTGCGCAATATTTGACATTTTACCATCCTTTAAAAGTGTATTTTCCCCTACATTTAAGCGGGAGTGGCGCTGCCACTCCCGGAAATCTCTTTAATAGCATAATTAGTTTAACACAATTATTACCAAAAATCAACTAATTATTATCAATAAATATTTGTATTACGCTCATACTTTATTTGATTATCCGCGCACGTTATGCTATAATATGCTCCACGAGTTAACCGGATAATCGCATCGAAAGATGAGGAAAGTCCGAGCACCGCAGGGCAAGGGCGGCGGGTAACGCCCGCTGGAGGCGACTCTAAGGAAAGTGCAACAGAAATAAACCGCGGCGCAAGCCGTAAGGGTGGAAAGGTGCGGTAAGAGCGCACCGGCAGTTCGGCGACGAAATTGGCCGTGTAAACCCCGCCCGGTGCAAGAGAAGAAGACGAAAAGCTGCCCGCCAGTCTTCAAAAATCGCGCGAGCTTGTAGGCAACTGCAGGCCAAGATAGATGATTATCAAAACAGAACTCGGCTTACAGGTTAACTCGTCAATTTAAAACTCAATTTTCTCTTTTTCAGAGGCAACCCTTAATTTAAGGATTGCTTTTTTTTCTATTCTCGACACATAAGAACGGGAAATATTAAGTTTTTCCGCAACCTGCTGCTGAGTGTATATCTGCATATCCTGCAGTCCGTATCTTAGCAGGATTATTTGCTTTTCCCTGCTGTCCAGATATTTATTTATCAAAAACATTAAGTTGTCGTATTTCATTTGGGTATCCAGCCCCTCGAACATATCGGTATCGTCCGCGGACAAGGTATCCCCCAGAGGCTTTATATTGCCTTCTTTATCCTGTCCTATGGGCTCGTTAAAACTGATTACGTTGCCCTGCCTCTTATACGCCCGCATGGTCATCAGGATTTCGTTTTCTATACAGCGGGAAGCGTATGTCGCCAGCTGCGTACCTTTGTTGGGTTTGAAGGTATTTATTGCCTTGATAAGCCCAATAGTGCCCACCGATATCAAATCGTCGGGGTCGGGAAAGTTGGTATATTTTTTGGCGATGTAAGCGACAAGGCGCAGGTTATGCTTAATCAAGATATCTCTTGCCTGCATATCCCCCTCCAAAAACTTTTTAATATATTCCTGTTCCTTTTCGCTTGATAAAGGATGAGGGAAGGTGTTTCTGCCCTCCAGCCGTGCCGTTAAAATCAGTATATTGCTTAGAATAGAAAAAAACCCTTCCAATATCATACGGCCTCCTTAACCGTACAATATATGCCGAAGGGCTTGCGTTGTTTACAAACAGCTTAAAATTATTTGTCCTTTACCAGATTGAGAATCTCCTTCATAAAGGTTTCCAGATCCTTGAATTCTCTGTGTACGGAGGCAAAACGCACGTAAGACACGTCGTCTATATCTTTAAGCTCCCGCATTACCATTTCCCCGATTTTTTTGCTGCTTACCTCCTGAACAAGGGAATTGCTTAATTCCTTTTCGATTTTGGAAATGATTTCGTCTACCTGGGACACGCTGACCGGACGTTTTTCTATAGCTTTAAGTATCCCCGCCTTGATTTTGGAACTGTCGAAGGTCTGGCGGTTTCCGTTGCGCTTAATTACCATAATAGGCGCGATTTCCACCTTTTCGTATGTGGTAAAACGCCTTTTGCATACCGAGCATTCTCTTCTGCGCCTTATGCTCAGCCCGTCGTCGTTAAGCCTGCTGTCAATTACTTTGCTTTCCGGGCTATGACAATAAATACATTTCATAATATTATTCCTTTATGTATATTATATAAAATTATTAGATTTTTGTAAAGAAAATACTGCCTTTTTGCGCAATTACCCTCATTTTAAGAAAAGACCCGTCCGTATCACGGATTGGGCATGGGATACTCCCCCGCTCTGCCGTAATCGGGACCGCAGGTAAGCTCCACCAGAATTACGTCGTCGCCAATCCGCTTTATATGCGTCCAAGGAATAAAAATATTGTCCGAACCTGAAAAACACTTAAAAAATCTTCGTTCGCCCGGAACGATTATACCTATAATCCGCCCTGAACAATGCAGGGCTAAATCTATGATTCTACCTAGCTTTTTTCCGTCCGCAATATTAACCACCTCTCTGTCCCTTAATTCGCAATAGGTAAAATCAATACCCGTCATAGATACCTCTTTTTTATTCTATTCAGGGTATTTTGCTTATATACTAATCGGCTTGGTTATCGGTATTTCTAAAAGGCGGCTTTAAGGATATTCAGCGCGTTTTTTTCTATCCTGCTTACCTGCGCCTGCGACATATTCATAACAGAGGAAATTTCCATTTGCGTCTTGCCCAGGTAATACCTTTGCTTTATTATATCCTTTTCCCGTTCGGGCAGCTTTTCTATTTCTCCCCGTAACACCAAAAAGTTTATTAAATCCTCCGGGGTGCGCTTGTCGCTTATCTGATCCAGCACCATAATGGAGTCGTCGCTGTCCGAATAGGCGTTGTCGTAAAGCGAAATGGGCTCGGCTATTGCGTCCAGCGCGCTGACCACTTCCGCATAAGGGACATCTATCTCCGCGGCTATTTCCATAAGTGAGGCTTCCCGCACGTTTTCGCTTTCTATGCGCTCTCTTGCCTTTATCGCCCTGTACGCGATATCTCTTAAATTGCGCCCCACCTTCATGGCGGTGCCTTCGCGCAAGTACCGCCTTATTTCCCCTAAAATCATAGGAACGGCGTATGTGGAAAACATAACGTTCATATCAATATTAAAATTATCAAGCGCCTTGATTAAACCCAGCATACCCACCTGAAAAAGGTCGTCACCGCATTCCCTGCAATTTGAAAATCTTTGAATAAGACTCAATACCAGTCTCATATTTCCCAGCAAAAACTCTTGCCTTAAATCCTCTCTGCCTTCTCTTTTGATTTTAATTAATAATTCTTCTCCCTCTTTCGCGCTCAATTTTGGCAAATAAGCAGTGTTAATCCCGCTGATAACTACTTTCTTTGACATAATTTCTCCTATGTAGCCGAAGTAGTATCACCCAGAAATTAAACTTTATACATAAATTAATCTACATTTTCAAATTCTTTTTTTAGCTTGGCCAAAATCTTCTTTTCCAGACGGCTTATGTACGATTGGGATATATTCATCATATCCGCGATTTCCTTTTGCGTTCGCTCCTTATTGCCGTACAGTCCGTAGCGCATGCCCACTATGCTTTTGTCCCTGTCGTTAAGGCGGAGATATAGCTCCTTTAGCACGTTTTTTTCCGCCTCCTGCTCCATATCCCTGTAAATCGACTCCGCGTCCGTTCCAAGTACATCGGATAACAATAATTTGTTGCCTTCCCAATCCACGTTTAGCGGCTCGTCCAGACTGATTTCGCTTTTTAATCTTACCGTTTTTCTTAGGAACATCAATATTTCGTTTTCTATGCACTTTGAGGCGTAAGTAGCCAGTTTGATTTTTTTATCGCTGTTATAAGACTTTACCGCCTTAATCAGACCCAGCGTACCTACCGAAATAAGTTCTTCTATGTCCACGCCGGTGTTGGAAAATCTTTTGGCAATATACACTACCAGCCTTAGATTGCGCTCCACCAACAGCTTTCTTGCCTCCTCGTCGCCGCCGATTAATGCCACAATCGCCTCCGCTTCCTCTTCCGGGGTAAGGGGATTTGGCAACGCAACGATGTAATCAATTCTGGACTCTTCCTTTTTTAATTTTTTAATGATACGCGCCGTAAAACTTTTCAGCCATTTAAAAAATCCGCTCATTTTATCCTCCTATCAAATCTACATGCAAAATAACGTCATAATTATTATTGAGTTTTGTGGAAACACCCGCATTAATATTAAATATTCTATTCGCATCCTTTTCCATATATATCTTTAACCTTACTTTAATTATTTTAATAAGGTCCTCCCCGCTCAGCGTGGATATGCCCAGCATATCTTCTTCGCCGCCTTTAAGGAGGTCGTACACCTTATCCGATATTATTATTACGGGCTGATTTTCCTTATCGTAAATACCGTTGCCGCTGTCGTAATACGCCTTTGCGCTGCACCTGCCGTATTCCGTGGAAAGCTCCACCTGATATTCCAGCAAACGCCGCCGCCTAATCGCATAAATTTCCTTAGTGATAAAATTAATCAAAATGAACGCGGCAAAAATCCCCGTGGCAATCAGTGCGGGGACAAACTCTATCATTCCCTTGTCCAGATAATCTCCCGACGATAACATTAGCACCGCGCCCGCAAAGCAAAAGGTAACCAGATAAAACAGCGCAAGCGAAGTAAGGTACTGCCAAACTGAAGTATATTTTATCAATACACCTACCATAAGAAACGAAAGGGCTATCCTTACAAGTAAGTCGTACTTTTCTATCAATGGATACAACAGCGCGATTATCGCTCCCAAAACGCTTGCTATGGATAGCCTTAACGGCGATAATTTGATTTTCTGCATTTTGTAAACCAATAAGCAAATAACCAGATTTACCGCCAGATTGTTGATAAACACATACTCCACATAGACAGTCAACAATTACCTCCAAAAAAAAGACAAGCTAATGCCTGTCTCCTCTTTTGTGTATAAAAATGTCACTTTGGCTTAATTGGTGCTGATTAATTTCTTAATAAAGGGAGGTATTTCCTTGTCGCTTATTTCTATCTTTTCCGATTGGAATAAGGGCTCCTGCGTGTCTTGTTTGATTTTCTCGGGAATTATATCGTAAGTTTCGCTGTTGTCGGTATTAAATCCGGTAGCGATTACCGTGATAATAACCTCTGTTTTGCCTTCCAGCGTAGAGTCAAAATCAAAGCCTACTATGATGTTGGCGTCGGGAGAAACCACCTCTTTTACCAAAGAAAGCGCCTCATTGATTTCATAGGTGCTGAGATTGGGCAAGCCTCGCACAAAAACTATTAAGGAAGTCGCTCCTTCGATATCCGTTTCCAGCAAAGGGCTGGATACCGCTTGCTTTAGCGCCTGGCGCATCCTGTTTTCGCCCGCGCCTTCGCCGATACCTATATGCGCCGTGCCGCTGTTCTGAACGATTTTTTTAACGTCGGCATAGTCCAGATTAATCAGCGATTTGCGGGTAATTATATCCGTTATCCCCTGAATGCCCTGCCT
The DNA here is from genome assembly GCA_050945855.1 of Christensenellales bacterium. Lineage (GTDB taxonomy): Bacteria > Bacillota > Clostridia > Christensenellales > DTU072 > CAYSNP01. The sequence goes on from JBMNTS010000006.1 coordinate 13,767, forward strand.
TAACGCTTCGTCCGCGCTCCTGAAAGCGTCCATAAGCGAAAGCCCGGGCTCGTTAATCATATTCAATTTTTCGTTGGGGATAATTAAGAGCGCGTCCACATAGCGGCGCAATTCCTCAATGCCTAGCAGCGCGTTTTGCATCCTGACCCTGCCTTCAAAAGTCTCGAACGGCTTGGTAACCACGGCTATCGTAAGGATATTCAGCTCTCGCGCCAGCTTGGCGATAAACGGGGTTGCGCCCGTGCCCGTGCCGCCGCCCATTCCCGCGGTCAAAAAGAGCAAATCGGTGCCTTCAAGCAACTCTTTTATTTCATTTTCGCTTTCTTTGGCCGCATCGTAACCGATTTTAGGGTCGCTGCCCGCGCCAAAACCTCTGGTAAGGTTTTTGCCTATCTGGATTCTGTGTTCCTCATCCGCAAGGGATAAGGAAAGCGCCTGCGTATCCGTATTGACGGCGTAAAAGTCAACGTTTTGTATTTTTGCCAGCAGCATATTGTTCACAGCGTTGTTGCCAGCTCCGCCTATGCCCAGCACCTTAATGTTTACCGCCACCATGCCGCGGCTGTCCGCGCTTGCATAGTTATGCAAGGGTCTATTGTTATTTTCCAACTCTCTTCCTCCTAAAAAGCGAAATAAATTTTGAGCCCGCTGCTTTTGCCTTTTCGGGCAAGGGCGTAAACGAGCCGGCGTATTTTATCAGCGCCTCTTCTTCCGGTCTGTCTGTGAAAAAAGAAGCGGCAGACATAGCGAAAACAATATCCTTTTTTAACTTCCCGCCTGCTATCTCATCAAGTCCCCTATCCCGGGCAAACCCTCTGCAGACCAAATACACGTCTTGCGAATCATAGCCGGGCTTTAGCATTGCCTCTAAGCAGCAATCGAAAATCTGCTCAAAGCGTGCGCGCGCTATCGCGTTCACTTTTGCTATATCGTACTCGAACTTATCCCCTTTAACATTGATGGAATACTTGTCCGTCGAAGAAGGGTTTATGGCTAGGTCAAGCACGTCGAACAGCGCGGCGGCGTGCAGGTATCCGATATTCAGCACCTTAATCAAATCGCATATTACATCGGCGCAACCCAATGAAAAATGCAGGGCGTGCTTGATGCCTTCACCTTGCGCGCAAGCCAAAGTCGTTTCCGCGTAACCTATAGCTATTATCAAAGCATCCTTTGCTCTTGCTGACTTGGGTATAAATTCTTTGGCTAAGGCGTTGATTATGCCCGTATAGATTATGGGTATATCCGGGCAAAGATTCTTCAATACATTAAGCACACTCTCTTTTACGTAAGTAGCGGATACGTCGGCGCAAAGCTCTTTGGTAATCAGCCCCACAGGGGCCTCCACCGCCAATCCGTTGGCCTCGTAATACCGCAAAGCCGCTTTCTCTATGCAATGATAATCCTTTACAATGGTCTGAGCGTAATCAGCCAAAAGGTCGTTTAACTGCTTTTTTGTTATCTGCACCGCTTGAGGCAGGCGCAAGTGCGCCTCTCCCGCGGTATGAGCGCAAAATTCCTGCGGGATACCTATTATCAGCCTGTCGCATTCCGCAAGGTTTTCCTTGCTTAGCAATTCGGATAAAGCAAACTTAGAGCCTTCCGAAAAGCCGGCATTATCGTATCCGTCATAGTTTTGATATTGTTCCTTAATGATATTGATGCCGTTTTGGGATGCTTGCGCCTTAATAAGCCCCAACTTGTCCGGACCTATGTACAGTGCGGCAAAGCAATTATTCAGACTCATTATAAACTCCACATTTTACCTGGAAAAATTATAGCAGAGAAAGGCTTAAAAGTCAACTCCAACCTTGCGTCATAAAAGGGATATAAAATAAGTTTACAGCGGAAAAAAAGCGAAATTAAAAGAGAGCGGAATATCTTTGCGCAATTTGTGTATCAAGGAATTTTTGGTATTTTTCTTTAACGCCGGCGCCGATGTTTTCGTTCTCCGCGATATTCACAACAAGGCAAGCCCTGTCGTAATTACGCAAATATATACGCGCCAGATTATCCTCATAAACTATTTCCTCAATAAAGGCAACAAGCGCCTCTTCCCTGATTCCCAGTTCTCCGAACGCTTTGCGAATCTCTTTTAGTTTTATGATATTTGAGGTATTAAAAGTATTTTCTACAGTAAATCCGCTCACTTTAATAATATTGTCATACTCGTTAAAATCGGCGGAGTATATTTGATTTCTGATAAAATTCTCGTCCGTTACAACTATGCAGGCGGGGTCACCTTTTACCGGGATAGCAAATACGGGCACACGCTCTTTAACGTATATCAGCACCTTGTTGGGAAAAATGCGCTCTATATCCGTAACGTCCACAGAGCCGTCCGAATAATACGCCTCCACCTTTTTTGCCGCCGCTTTTTCATCCACGGTAAAAATATTGGCTCTCGGCTTTATGCCGCTTGCCTCAATAATCTGGTCAGTTTTTGCCTGCAAAGGGGCTTTTTCATAAAATACGTCTATTTTCGCAATAGAAAAAACTTGCCCGAAAGCAAGAATTATTGCAACCAGACACAATCCCGATATTATTCCTGCGTATTTTGCTTTTTTCATCCCGTGTTTTTTATTGCCTCTCCCTGACTATATCCGCTCCCAAATTACTTAATTGCTCTTCCAGCGCCTCATATCCTCTGTCAATATGGTTTATATTATGAACGGTGGTAACTCCTTCCGCTCTCAGTCCCGCAAGCACCAGACTCGCCCCGCCTCTCAAATCCTCCGCTGTCACGCTTGCGCCTGTGAGATACGGCACTCCCTTTACGAAGGCGTTTCTGCCGCTGACCTGAATCTTTGCTCCCATCTTTATGAGTTCGGGCACGTGCTTAAACCTGGTCTCGAATATATTTTCGGTAATAATGCTCGTACCGTAAGACACAGCCTGCATTGCCATAATAGGCGCCTGAAGATCGGTGGGGAATCCCGGATACGGCTGTGTTTCGATATTTTCTATGGAAAACAGCCTTCCCCTTGATTCCAATTCTATTTTATCATTATATACTGCGATTTTGCAAGAGCTTTGCTGCAACTTGGATATTAGCGCCTGAAGATGCTTGCTGCGGCAATTATGCACCGCTATACTTCCGCCGCACATCGCCGCACCAATAAGCATTGTACCCGCCACTATCCTGTCCGGCATTGTGGTGTGCTCTATTCCCTTCAACTTTGTTACGCCTTCAATGGTAATCGTACTGGTGCCCGCCCCCTTTATCTTCGCACCCATTTTATTCAAAAAAAGCTGAAGTTCGCAAATTTCTGGCTCTCGCGCCGCATTATTTATTACCGTTACCCCTTCCGCGGTAACCGCGGCCATCATAATATTTTCCGTCGCGCCCACGCTGGGATAATCAAGCACTACGTTGCCCCCTCTGATTTTGGCGGCATCGCAATAGATATAACCGTTTTGCTCTTTGATATCCACATTCAGAGCTTCCAGCCCTTTAAGATGTATATTGATAGGCCTAAGCCCTATGTCGCAACCTCCCGGATAAGCTATTTTCGCGTTCTTATGCCTTCCGAGAATAGAGCCCAGCAAAAAAATGCTGCTCCTTAATTCTTTTGCAAGGTTACCGGGTATTTCGTTTTTTTCAGCGAATAAAGGATCTATTTCAATAAGCTTGCCGTCTCTGGCAATTTCCGCTCCCAAAGATTGCAGGATATTGGCCATATTGTCTACGTCCGCCAAAGCGGGGCAATTATCAATTATTACCTTTTCTTTTGTAAGAATCGACGCGGCAAAAAGAGGCAGAACAGCATTTTTGGCGCCTTGAATAAATGCATCGCCGTAGAGTCGTCTACCGCCTCTAATTAAGTATTTGTCCATGTATCTCCTTACGATTTATATAGTATATTATGGCAGGGGCATTTTTTTTGTTACTTTGCCGGCTAGGTTGCAGATTACGCCTGACATAAACATAAAAATCATAAGAGAGCTACCTCCCGCGGAAACGTAAGGCAGGGGTACTCCCGTGGGAGGCACGCTGCCGGTAACCACCGCAAGGTTCAGCACCGTTTGAATGGCTATAACTATGGTAATGCCTGCCGCAAGCAAAGTATGGTAACGGTCTTTGCCGCGCAGGGCGGTTATAATGCCGCCGAAAATGAGAGTGCCGAAAACCGCCATAATACTCAATGCGCCGAACAATCCGAGCTCTTCCCCGATTACGGCAAAAATAAAATCGCTTTCCGCGAAGGGTAAAAACAGATACTTTTGCCTGCTGTTAAACAGCCCTACTCCAAACAGCCTTCCCGCCCCTAAGGCATAATATGATTGAATTAGCTGATACCCTTCGTCTTTGGGCGTCGCCCACGGGTCGGCAAAAGCAAGCAGGCGGCGTATCCTGTACGGCTCCGCTATGATTAATACGGGCAAGCCTACACATATCGCCGCGGCAATGGCGGAAAAGTATTTATTGTTTAAACCGCCTATAAACATTATGGCAATAGCGGACAGCACAATGCAGATGGTAATGGACATATTAGGCTCCAAGAAAACCGCAAGCGCTACCAGTATCGTGCTCAACAAAGGCACAATCAGGCTTTTTAGGTTTACCGGCGGATGCTCATCCATATACCCCGCAAGGAAAATCATTAAGCCGAATTTGGAAAATTCCGATGGCTGAAAGCTGATAAAGCCTAAATCTATCCAGCGGCGCGCGCCGTAGCTCTCTCTGCCCAAAAAAGGTATATAAACCAGCAATAATAACAAAATTGAAGCTAAAAGAATATAATACTTATATTTTTTAAGGTAATTTAGATTTATTTTTGTCCCAAAAAACAGCATTGCGCAGCCAGCGAAAAACGCCAACGCCTGTTTTTTTACGTAGAAATATGCATCGCCGTGATTGATTGCCGCGCTGTATGAGGAAGCGGAATATATTATTACAATCCCGAACAGCGATAGGGCAAGCGTGGGCAGCAGTATGCTATACTTCAATTTCATAAATCAATTCCTTAAACTTGTTCCCCCGCTCTATGTAGCTGGAATAACGGTCAAAACTTGCGCATGCCGGAGAAAACAATATGTTGTCTATGCAATCAATACGGGAGAGAAAAAAAATGGCGTCCTTTAGATCTGCAAACTTCTTGATATTTACGTATCCCATTTTCAGCGCGGAAGCGTATATCTTGTCCGCGTTGCTGCCTGTGACGCAAACTATGCTTACGCTGTCCGAAATCTTATCAAAGAAACTGCAAAAATCCTCATTCTTATCGCTGCCGCCCATAATAAGCCCGGTATGCCCTTCCAGCGCGTCTATGGCGTGCTTGCACGCGTCTATATTGGTACCCTTGGAATCGTTGTAAAAGTTTTTGTTGAACAGCGTGCACACATATTCCAGCCTGTGCGCGGAAAGTTTAAAATTTCTGATCAGATTGTGCATGTGCTCTTCGCCTATCTTTAAGACGTACCCTACGTTTAACGCCATTAATAAGTTCTGGTGATTGAATCTGCCTTTTAATTTGCTTGCCTTTAATGGCGCCAAAGGCTTTTCTTTTATGTAATAATAGCCGTTTTTTATATGTACGGGGCTTTTACCCCCTTCGCTTTTTATCCCAATTACCCTGGCGGGCAGGCTTTTGCCCAATGCCCTTAAAGTAATGTCGTCATAATTTATGATGGCTATATCCTTGGCGGTTTGATTGGCAAAAACCCTTGATTTGGATTTTACGTAATCGTTATAAGTATCATACCTGTCCATGTGGTCGGGAGAAATATTGGTAAGAAGGGCTATATCCGCTTTTATACTCTCCGAAAAATCCAATTGAAAGCTGCTTGCCTCCACCACCGCGTAATCCAGCCTCATCCCGTCCGCCACCACCTGACTGACAGGATAACCGATGTTGCCCAACGTCCTTACGGCATAACCCGCGTACGATAACAGCGTGTTTATCATTTCCACAACGGTGGTTTTCCCGTTCGTGCCCGTAACCATAATTTTTTTGCAGTCAAGGTAAGCAAGACCCAATTCAAGCTCGCTTACTATTTTTATATAGTTTTGCCGCGCGTATTTGACTATGCTGTGTGTGGCGGGAATGGCGGGGCTTAATACTACCAGGTCTACCCCCTCAAATATGTAATCCATACTTTGACCCAGCAAATTGGTTTTGCCGTTTAATTTCGCTCTGTCGTCGTCATCGTATATTTTTATCTCCGCTCCAAGCTTTTCCAGCAAGGCGGCCGCGGAAACGCCGCTGGACTTTAAGCCGACTATTAATACTTTCATATCTTTACTTATCATAACGCCACCTCACACAAGTATTAATGCAACTATGCCGCCTATAAGCGTAATTATGCAATAGCAGGCAACAATTTTTGCTTCATGCAAACCCTTAAGCTCCAAATGATGATGAAAAGGACTCATTAAAAAAATTCTTTTCCGAGTGCGTTTAAAATACAGCACTTGCAGAATTACGGAAACGCAGGAGAGAATAAACAGCGACCCTGTAAAAAGTATCAGCAAGGGTTGTCTGATAAACAGCGCGATGCTTGAACACGCTCCGCCCAACGCAAGAGCGCCCGTATCTCCCATAATAATTTTTGCCTTATAAGAATTAAACCATAAAAAGGCAAGCAGACCGCCTATCAGGGAAGCGACAAACACGGACAAGGATTTTAGCTCATAAGAGTAAAAGGTCGCTCCCAGATATTCCGCGTTAAAAAAGGCGGTAATTATCAATATCAAAAATACGAAAAGATATATTAAAGATACCGAGCCTGCGAGTCCGTCCAGTCCGTCGGTAAGGTTGACCGCGTTGGTCAAGGCGATATACACAAACATGGAAAAGGGTATATACCACCATTTCAGGTTCAGCGTGGTATGAATTACGGGTATATTTATTTCAGAGCCGATATAAGTATTGCGGTAAGCAAAATAACTGGCGATAAAGGCGATAAGCAGTTGAGAAATTATCTTCTGATAAGCCCTTAGACCTTGGTTTCGTTTCAAGCCAATTTTTATAAAATCATCAAGAAATCCTATTATCCCGTAAGAAAAGAATATTAACAGCGCGCTTAAGGCAAAGCGGTATTTAAATCCGCACAGCGCAAGCGTGGTTATTAAGGAGGCGATAATAAAAATCCACCCTCCCATTGTGGGCAGATTGGTTTTGTCCTGATGCTGTTTGACGTAATGCAGGATTACCTGTACGCTGTCGGCTTTTTTCAAAAGCCCGATCAGCAAAGGCGCTAAAAGCATACCTGCGGAGAAGGATATCAAAATTGTGACCAAAGGCAAAATTATAGCGTTATTCACACTTTACCTCCAGATGCTTTTTTACCTCCTCAATATCCGAATACGGTATTTTTTTGCCTTTTATATCCAAATAATCCTCTCCGCCTTTACCCGCGATTACTATAATATCCTCTTTGTTGGCAAGCGTGATAGCCAACTTGATTGCCAGACTTCTGTCCTGCTCGCACACATAGCCGTCCTTTTTCATACCCGCGGCAATATCCGAAATGATATCCTCAGGCTCCTCAAAACGCGGATTGTCTGAGGTAAGTATCACCAAATCACTGTATTTTTGGGCTATCGCGCCCATAATCGGCCGTTTAGCCTTATCTCTGTTGCCGCCGCACCCGAACACGGTAATTATCCTGTTTTTTTTGAACATTTGCGCGGCGCGCAAAAGGTTTTCCAGTCCGTCCGGCGTATGAGCGTAATCAATTATTACCATTTTATCCGCATTAATTACATTGAATCTCCCCTCCGGAGGCTGAAGTCCTGTTATTGCGCGCTTAATCTCACCGATAGGCACCTTTAAGGACAAAGCGGCGGAAATGGCGGCAAGCGTATTGTATATGTTATATATTCCGGGCAGCGGCAAATCAATTTCGCAGATAATATCAAAAGCGTTCACCACAAACTTTGAGCCGTGCGTATCCTGCTCAATATCTATGGCAAAAACGTCGGAGGGCTGCTTAATGCCGTATGACGCTTTAAGAGAAGAAGTATTTTCAAATATTACTCTCCCGATATCGTCATCCGTGTTTATTACGGCAAATTTAACATTGCTTTTATTGAAAAATGACTTCTTGACGTCGGCATATCGCCCCACATCCCCGAAAAAATCCAAATGGTCTTGTGAGATATTGGTAAAGATGCCGATATCAAATCGCAAGCCGCTCACCTTCTTAAAATATATGGCGTGCGCGGATACTTCCATTACCACAACCTTAACGTCCTGTTGCACAGCTTCCGCAAGGCTTTTATAAAGCACGTCGGGGTCGGGTGTAGTAAGACCGCAATCCTTGACCTCCTCCCCTATCCTGAAGCCCAAAGTGCCTATTGAGGCGGTCTTTATGCCGCCGCAATTAAGAATATGCTTTATTATGTGCGCGGTCGTGGTTTTTCCGTTAGTACCCACAACGGCAATTAATTTAAGCTTTTTTTCGGGATTTTTATAATAATTGGAACAGATAGCAGCGTAAGCCTCTCTGGTATCCCTTACCGATATTGTGCTTTCTTCCGTTTTTTTTGAAGTAACGGCAGCTGCCGCTCCCTTTTGGAAGGCTTGCTTAACAAAATCGTGACCGTCGTAAGCTCCCCCTTCAAGCGCGATAAACAGATTCCCCGCTTTCACTTTTCGGCTGTCTGCAGTTATACCGCTGATTTCAACATTTTCTGCAACCCCATGCGCTTGTACGTTTTTCAGTAAGTCCTGCAGCTTCATTTTATTCTCCTAAATCAATTAGAACTACGGTATTTTCGTCTATCCAGGCGCCTTCGACAGGGATTTGGGATATTACCGTCCCGCCTTCGCCAACCGTTTCATGATAAAGACCAAGTTTATATAATTCCGCTTTTGCCTTGGAGTACGAAAGCCCTTTAAGAGCGGGCATGGCAAAGCTTTTTACCGGCGTTTTGTTTGCCGGCTCAATACCAATATATTCAAATATGTTAGCAAATATATCTTTTACATAAGGCGCGGCTACGATGCTGCCGTAATACATTCCCCCTTTTGGCTCGTCCACCGCCATCAGCACAATGTATTCCGGGTCGTCTGCCGGAGCAAACCCGATGAAGGTGGAAACATACTTGCCAGACGCGATAATTCCGTTCTCATATTTTTGCGCAGTCCCCGTTTTTCCGCCAATCTTATATCCCGCAACCGACGCGTTTTTGCCGCTGCCCAAGGAAACCGCCTTTTCCAGAATGTCCCGCATCAGCGCGCTTGTATTTTCAGATATAATCCGCTCCCCCGGTTTGGAGGAAAAAGTCTGCACCGTATTGCCGAAGCTGTCCTCCACCGATTTTAATAAATAGGGTTTTACAATTACGCCGCCGTTTATTGCCGCGCTTGCCGCCGTCAACAGTTCCAACGGCGTAACGGCTATCGCCTGCCCGAATCCCATACGCGCCAAATCCACATTTTTTACTATGTCTTTGGACAAAATCAGCCCGGAGGCTTCTCCGCTCATATCAATGCCCGTCTTTCTCTGCAGATTAAATTTGTCTATGCCCTCATAAAAACGGTCCACTCCCAGCCGCAAAGCCATTTCCATAAACAGCACGTTGCAACTGTGCTGCACGCCTTCGTCAAAGGTTTGGCTTCCGTGTCCCCGCGTGCGCCAGCACTTGATTTTTTTACCGTCCACAATCTTGTATCCGGGACAGAAAAAGTTGTAATCGCGGTTTATTACTCCGTACTCCAGCGCCAAAGCGGTAGTTAATATTTTAAACGTCGACCCCGGCTCAAACACGTTGCTTACCAGTATGCTTTTTGAGTTGGCAAACAAGCGGGGGATATCGTCACGCGGAATGTTGTTCAGATTTATTGAGGGCCGTTGCGCCATTGCGTAGATTTCTCCTGACTTGGGATTCATGATTATGCAGCTGGAACTTAAGGGAGTAAATCTCTCATAGGCGTTCTTTACCGCATTTTCGGCAATGCTTTGCATCACGTAATCTATAGTCAATTTTATGCTGCTGCCCGCGATGCCCGTATTATAAAGGGTGTAATTATCCGCCAGTTGCCTCCCCACCAAGTCCGTTTGCGTCAGAATCGCGCCGTCTTTTCCGGAAAGGTACCTGTTGTAATAATTTTCCAGACCCGCCTGTCCCTGCCCGTCTATATTCACAAATCCCAGCACCTGCGACAAAAAATCACCGTATGGGTACACGCGCTTGATATTCTGAGAAAAATATACCCCGGTGACTTTTTCCTTGGTTATTCTGAGCATCGTTTGCTTGTCCACTTGCTTGGCCACCGTTATTTCGGATATTTTGGAGCGCATTTTTTCCAGCAACTTGATCTCGTCAAGACCCAAAACCGAACTTAAAACTTTTGCGGTATGCTCTTTATTTTTTACGCTGACCGGTCGCACGAATATGGTATAGGAAGTGGTGGAATCGGCCAGCACCACTCCGTTGCGGTCATAAATTTTGCCCCTTTCCGCCCTTAGCGGCACATCCCTTGTCCACTGGTCCAGCGCAAGGGACTGCAGCCTGCCGCTGTCAATAACCTCTATGTAAATCAGTTTGCATAGAATCGCGGTAAACAAAAAGGCTATTAACACCGTGAATGTCAATAACCTTTTCCTTTGTTTATAATTAGTGTATTTAATAGGACTCCCTCTCCTACGGTTTATTCAGGGAATCACAAAAACGGTCAAACCAGTTCCGGCTCTCCTTTTCCTCACTTTGCGCCAATGGCGAAATACTCTCGTTTTGCATATATCCGGAGTCGGCGTTGGCATCGATAGCGGGTTGGCCGTCCATGTTTACCCATAGTAAAGTAGATGCCAGCGCAAGGGTAATAATTACATATAATGATACAAAAATCTTGCCTGCCTTAGTCAGCTTCTTTGCCGAATCCGCGCCGCTTTTCCCGGCCTCCTCACTCTTGCCTTGCTCATAAACGCCGCTTGCGGGCGCATCCGCGTTGCCCTTTAATTTCTTAAGCAACTCCTCTTTGTAGGAATCCTTTTCCACATTAAAGGACATCTTTTTTATTTTTTCCCTTATGCTTTTTGCCGCTTTTTTTGCTCTTGCCGCGCTCTCGTCAACAAGACCGGTTTTCTCCAGATAATTGCCGTATTTTTCCTGCATGAAGAGGTCGTAACCGGTCAGCTTAACGTCTTTTGCTTTTTCGGTTTCGCTTACTTTTATATTTAAGCCGCTCATAGCGTACCTCCTTTATCGGATTTTTCCGATTTGTCCTCAATTTTTTCTACCGCGCGCAATTTCGCGCTTTGCGCTCTTTTGTTTTCGGCAATCTCCTTTTTTGAGGCAGTCAGCGGTTTTTTATAAAGACTGACAACCTCTTTTACTTTACCGCACACGCACACCGGTGCCCTTTTGTCGCATATACAATCCGCTTCCAGATATTTAAAGGCGTTTTTTACTATCCTGTCCTCCAAAGAGTGGAAAGTAATTACGCACAAGCGTCCGCCGGTCTTAAGATGGGAAACGCAATCGTATATAAATTTGTCTAAGCCCGTAAGCTCCCGATTGACTTCTATCCTTATCGCCTGAAAAGTCTGCTTGGCAGGGTTGCCCGATTTGTACCTTAGTTTTGCCGGATAGCATTTCTCCACAAGCGCGGCAAGCTCTAAGGTGCTTTCAATTGGCTTGCTTTTTCGCCTTTCGGCTATGGTCCGCGCAATGGAGGAGGCAAATTTTTCTTCGCCGTATTCCCGGAGTATGCGCGCAAGCTCTCCTTGCGGATAAGTATTGACTACCTCGTATGCGCTTATACCGCCGGAATCGTCCATACGCATATCCAGCCTGCCGTCGGCGATATAACTGAAACCGCGTTCGGGGGAATCAATCTGATGGCTGCTTATCCCCAAATCCGCAATTATTCCGTCGAATTTGGCATCGGTCAGCGAAATGAAGTCTCTGAAATCCGAATGTATCAGCCTGTACTTGCCCCTGTACGCACTAAGCCTTTCGTCTGCCGCCCTTAACGCGTCTTGATCTTTATCGGTTGCATACAAATACCCTTGATCAATAGACTTAAGTATGCCTTCACTGTGTCCTCCTCCGCCTAAAGTCGCATCGAAGTAAATTCCGTCCGATTTGATATTAAGCGTTTTTATTACTTCGTTATATAGTACAGGAATATGTTTATATTCCATTATCAGAAGCCGTATCCTTTAAATACTGACATATTTTCTTCAAAGCTGGTTTTGCCGAATATGTTCTTTTCTTCGTAGGTTTCCTGCGACCAAATCTCAATTTTATCCATTGCGCCCACGAAATATATGCCTTTTCCTATAGCGGCATAGCTTTTTAACCCCTGCGGCAATGTAAACCTGCCTTGCGCGTCCACTTCCGGGCTGCAGATAGCCGCCAGAAAGTTGGACTTTGCCTTTTGTGCCTCAAGGTGCGATAAGGGAATGGTCTCCAGCTTTTCCAGCAATGTCTTTACAACCTCTTCGCCCATAACGTAAAGGCAGTTGTTGGCGCCGGGCAGAAGGAAAAAGTTATCCGACAGCACCGCGCGAAATTTGGCGGGTATCCTGATACGGTTTTTATCGTCCAGTTTATAGTTGTATGTTCCTAAAAACACAAACACTTTCTCCTTTACTTTACATCTTGATTATAACACAATTTTAACCACCACTAACCATTTCATAAAAAATCTTTGTCATTTTTGATAAATTTTGGTAGTATTTTTGGGAATGAAACTCAAAATAAGCAAAAAAAAGAACATTTTTAGTACAAATGTTCACAAAATTCGCTAATTAGATTGTTAAGACAGCTTAATGCAAAGGTTACAAATCTATCTTCAAAGGGATATTGCGCAGCATATCGCAACTGGTCAGATAATATGTTATGCCGTCCAACCGCACTACCCTTTTGGCATTGGTGCCGGCTCCGTGCAGGTGTCCGTATACTACCGCGGATACGCCGTATTCCGCATACAAGTCCGTAAAGGGGGAAGCTTTATATTTATCGCTGAAGGGAGGATAATGTGTAAGCACAACCAGTTTGTCCTCCTTTTCTTTCAGCTTGTTTCCTTCGTCAAGGGACATCCGCATGCGAATCAATTCTCTGGCGTAAATCTTGCGGTCCTCTTCGCTTTCCCTCTCCCCCCAGCCTCTGGAGCCGCAAACAATAACATCGCCGAATTTCAATGCGTTGTTCTGCAACGCAAAAACGCCCTGCGGAAGGGCGGCTTTGACTTTGGAGTAACTTGACCACCAATAGTCGTGATTGCCTCTGATAATCACCTTTTTCCCGGGTAAAAGGGGGAGCAGGTCCAAATCGGCGCGCGCTTTTTCCAGCGTCATAGCCCAAGAAGTATCACCCGCGATAAGCAGCAGATCCTCTTCCCCCACTAAGGCGCGGGCATTATCCAGTATCTTGTCCCAATGGTCTTCCCACCTCTCCCCGAATATATCCATGGGTTTAGGCTCCAAAGAGGAAAGGTGAAAATCGCTTATGGCAAAAACGTTCATAAAAATATAATATCATATTACAAATTAATGTTCAATGATAAAATACCGATATGTCACTATTGCCATAAGGTGGAAGTGGGAGGATACCCACTTCCCGCCTTCTATCTGGAAACAGGATAAATTGGTCTGCTGAACACTCCGGAGCATACGTCTTCCGTAAACTCTTCGCATGAAGGTATTACGGGATATCCTGCCGTCGGCAATATCAAGTCCACATTTGCGATAACCTTATTAATTATCGTAAAGCATAATGTACATCTCAGATTATTGCTGGAGAAGGAGCCGTCCAATACCACTACCGTCGCCGTGCAATCTATCATTGCGGGGGTAAGGGCATCGTTGGGCACCCTAAGTACCACATCTATGCTGGCGGTAGCGCTTGCTTCCCCGGTAACCTCTACGCCAAGACTGTTGGTAGCCACTATTGCCAGCGGAATAATAAGGTCAAATTTTACTCTGCTGCACGGGCTGCCTTCGATAGGTGTTATCGTAAGGTTTTGCATAATCGTGGTAATGCTGCGGCCGCTTATAAAGGTGTAAGGGGGTTTATAGCTTGAGAAAACCACCTTTAAAGTCACGTTTTCCTCCGCGAATTGTTTTATACAGGCGTCAAAGACTCTGGTCACGTTTACAACCACCCTGTCGCAAAAATTATCTCTGCCGTTATGCAACAAACCTGAGGTGTTACACTTTACTCTTCTAGAATTCGCCATAATTAGTCTCCCATAAAATTGGTTTATACTACATCTTATGAGAAGCGAAAAATAAATGTGAAAAGGGAAAGGGAAGTTAATCGGCAAGCGATTGATTGATTTTTTGCATTACTTCCTGCTTGCCGGATAAATTGAGATTGGATACCATAAGTATGTTATCCTCCCCTATCTTGAAAGCGGCGGCAATTTTCTTTTTGCGCAAAAAGGCGGCGGAACGGCTTAATTTGTCGCTTTTGGAAGCAATGATTGTAAAAGGTATATTATAATGATAAAGATAGTTAATCATATCTATATCGTCCGAAGAAGGGTCGCGCCGGATATCCAGCAATAAAAAGACGTGTCTTAGGCTTTTTGAGTCGGAAAAGTATTTTTCTATAAGTCTGCCCCACAATGCTTTTTGCTCCGCTGATACCTGTGCGTAACCGTAGCCCGGCAAGTCAACCAAATAAAACTGACCGCCGTTGCACTCAAAATAATTTATCAGGCGGGTTCTGCCGGGAGCCTTTGAGGTTTTTGCCAGCTTGGAATTGCAGGTAAGCATGTTAATAAAACTGGATTTGCCCGAATTGCTTTTGCCGCATACGGCAATTTCGGGCAAACCGCTGTCAAATATCTGTTTTTCGGAAGCAACAGACGTTACAAATCTTGCCGATTTAATCATTGATTATGCTCCGGCGTTAAAGTTTATGGCTTGCTTAAATACCTCTTTCGCGTCCTTGACAAAGTTGAATTTGATGGAATTTTTGACCTTAGCGGGCAGCTCTTCCACATCGTTTTGATTATCATAGGGCAATATTATGGTATCCACTCCCGCTCTCAGCCCCGCCAGCGCCTTTTCCTTTAAGCCGCCGATAGGCAACACCCTGCCCGTAAGCGTGATTTCTCCGGTCATGGCTATATTGCAAAATACTTCTCTGCCCGTAAGCTGGCTTAAGATAGCGGAGGCGATGGTGATGCCCGCGGAAGGGCCGTCTTTGGGAGTAGCGCCGCTGGGTACGTGGATATGTATATTATATGATTTCAGTTTTTCATCTTCAATATTATACTCGTCCTTAACCGTCTTGATATAATTAAGGGCTATCTCCGCGGATTCCTTCATTACGTCACCCAGGCTTCCCGTCATAATAATTTTGCCTTCGCCGAAAGGTATAAGCGCGACCTCAATGCTGAGAGTGTCTCCGCCGACAGGGGTATACGCCAGCCCGTTGACTACCCCTACCTTATCCTCTTCCACCTTTTTGATGTTTTCATAAAGAGGCTTGCCTAAATGATTGTGCAGATTTCTGGAAGTAACCTTTATGGGACTCATATCTTTGTTTGCCACATAGCTGCGGGCGGCTTTGCGCATTATCGCGTTTATTTTCTTCTCTAATTCTCTTACTCCCGATTCCCTGGTGTATTTTTCTATGATATCCTCTATCGCTCCCTCGCTGATGCTGACCAAATCCTTTTTGATGCCGTTTTGAGCAATGGCTTTATCAACCAGGTAGCGGCGGGCTATTTCCACCTTTTCGTCCAAGGTGTAGCCGCTCATCTCTATGACTTCCATTCTGTCCAAAAGCGGACGGGATATGGTGTCTAGGGTATTGGCGGTGGTAATAAAGAGTACTTTGGATAAATCGAAAGATAATTCCAGATAATGGTCGCGGAAGTTGGAGTTCTGTTCGGGGTCAAGCACTTCCAGCAGCGCGCTTGCGGGGTCGCCCTTGTAATCGCTTGCCATTTTGTCGATTTCATCCATAAGAAACACGGGATTCATACTTCCGGCACTCACAATACCCGTAATAATTCTGCCAGGCATCGCGCCCACATAAGTTTTGCGGTGTCCGCGTATCTCCGCCTCGTCTCTTACGCCGCCGAAACTTAAGCGCACGTATTTTTTTCCCATTGCTCGGGCTATGGATTGGGCAATGGAAGTCTTGCCTATTCCGGGAGGGCCCACAAGACAAATTATTGGGCTTCTGCCCTTTTTGGAAAGTTTCCTTACGGCAAGAGCCTCGATTAGTCTTTGCTTGACTTTTTCTATTCCGTAATGGTCTTGATTAAGTATTTCCTCCGCGCGCTTCAAATCCGTATTATCGACGGTATATTTGCCCCAAGGCAAGGAAATCGCCAAATCCAGATAATTTTTCAGGATTGCCATTTCGGGACTTTGGGGCGCCGTACGCCTGATTTTGGATACCTCTTGAAGCAGTTTTTCCTTTACTTCGGCACCGGCCTTCAGCTTGCTGACCTTTTCTATGTAATCTTCTACTTCGTCGCCCTCTCCCAATTCCTTGCTTAACGCCGCCATTTGCGTGCGGATATAAAATTCCTTCTGGTTATCCTCCAAAGCGCGTTTTACCTCTTCGCTGACCCGCTTTTCCAGCTCTATTATCTCGATGTTTTCCTGTATGGCCTTTACCGCCATAACCAGGCGTTTTTCCGTATCTCTTTCGGTAAAGATAGCCTGTTCGTCTTTGGTTGACAGACTCTTTATCACAATGTCGATATTGGTATTGATATTGTTGGTCTTGAGCTCCAGAGGTTTAAGTTGATTGAGCAGACAATATTTATAATAGGCGCTTAAAAATTCGGTCGCAAGTATTGCGCTCTTGCGGGAATCTTCGTTTTCGTATTTGATATTTTCATATTCGGAATAGACACTTTTGTCAATCGTGGTAAAATTCTTTAAGCTGACTTTGCCGTATGAGGTATACAACAGCCTGATATTGCCGCTTTCGGGATTGACAATCTGGTCAATGGATGCAAGCACGCCTACGAAATCGGCCGCTCCATCCGTCTGCAAAAAAACTCTATCGAAATAAGGCAAAAAAATGACCTGGTCGCTAAGCAGGCTGATATCGTCCAGCTCCGCCTTAACGTCTTTTCCGAAAAACTCTATTACTCCGCTGCTATAAGGATATATGATTGTATCTGTCTTAATTATTCTTAATAGTTTTGCCATGATAACCTCTTTAGTGATTTAATTATACTATGACTGAAAAAAAAGTTCAACCGAATTTGTTTTTAAGGCAATGCACTTTTTGGAAAAAGGTCAAAAAAAGGGCATTTTTTGTCAAATAAAGTAAAAAACGCGCGCAATGATGCGCGCGTTGGAATAATCAGGTTTTCTTTTCAGATAGCTTTCTTTACCTGAGAAATATAATCTTTGTATATTATTTTGGGCGCCGCCTTTTTCTCTATCGACGCTTTGGTTATTATAACCTTTTGAATGGAATCGTCGCTGGGTATCTCATACATCAAATCAAGCACCAGGTTTTCCACGATAGTGCGCAATCCGCGCGCTCCCGTCTTTAGCTTAATCGCCTGGCCGGCGATGGCGCGCAGGGCGTCAAGCTCGAATTCCAGAGTAACGCCGTCCAGCTTAAACAAAGATTTGAACTGGCTGATAATAGAGTTGCGGGGTTTGACCAGAATCTCTATCAGCGCGGCTTCGTCCAAAGGCTCCAGGGAAGCGACAATGGGCAGTCTGCCTACAAATTCGGGAATAAGCCCGTACTTGATAAGGTCGTCGGGCTGAAGATTTTTAAACAGCTCTTTTAAGTCCGCGTCTTTTTCTTTAAGGTTGCTGCCGAAACCAAGGGAATACGTATTGGTTCTGTTGGCTACTATCTTATCTAAGCCCACAAAAGCACCGCCGCAAATAAACAGTATATTGGTGGTATCAATGGAAATATAATCCTGTTTGGGATGTTTTCTTCCGCCTTGCGGAGGCACGTTTGCCACCGTGCTTTCAATGATTTTCAGCAGCGCCTGCTGCACCCCTTCTCCGGATACGTCGCGCGTTACGCTCATATTTTCGCCTTTTCGGCATATTTTATCTATTTCGTCAATATAGATTATTCCTTTTTCCGCTTTGGCGATATCCCCGTTGGCGGCCTTGATAAGTTTAAGAAGCACGTTTTCCACGTCCTCTCCCACATAGCCCGCCTCAGTCAGCGTGGTTGCGTCGGAAACGGCAAAAGGCACGTTGATAATGGAAGCCAGCGTTTTTGCCAGCAGAGTCTTGCCCGAGCCGGTGGGGCCCAGCATAAGGATATTGCTTTTTTCCAAATCCACGCCGTTGTCGTGATTGTTTATTCTGGTGCGCTTATAGTGATTGTAAACCGCTACGGAAAGAATCTTTTTGGCATCTTCCTGTCCTATTATATATTCGTCGAGTTTAGCCTTAATCTCTTTGGGTTTGGGCAAATCTCCGATGCTCAAATAATTAGTGTTTACCCCCCTCTTCTCGTCGAGGTTGAGCATCTGATTAACTCTTTTAATACAATAAGTGCATATATAGGTGCCGGGCTCTCTGCCTGCGATAAGCTCGTCCACCATATCTTCGGGTCTGCCGCAAAATGAGCACTTTAAATATTCAGTCTTTTCCAATTAATTCTCCTTACACTCTTTTATAATACACCTTGTCAATAAGACCGTATTCCTTCGCTTCCTCAGCGCTCATAAAAAAGTCCCTGTCCGTATCCCTTTCTATCCTTTCAATAGGCTGATTGGTGTTTTTGGACAGGCATTCGTTGAGCTTTCTCTTTACTTTAAGTATATGCTCCGCCTGTATCTTGATGTCACTTGCCTGCCCTGACGCTCCGCCCAAAGGCTGATGGATCATTATCTCGCTGTTGGGCAGCGCAAACCGTTTGCCCGGCGTGCCGCTGGAGAGTAAAAACGCTCCCATGGAAGCAGCCAAACCCACGCAGATTGTGCTTACGTCACACTTAATGTAATTCATGGTATCATAAATGGCAAATCCCGCGCTTACACTGCCGCCCGGGCTGTTGATATAGAGAGAGATATCCTTGGAGGTATCTTTTGTCTCCAGATACAACAGTTGTCCCACCACTAAATTAGCGGTGGCATCGTCGATATTTCCGGTAAGAAAAATCACTCTGTCCTCAAGCAGTCTGGAATATAAATCATAGGCAGTCGTCCCGCGGTTTGTCTGCTCTATAACTGTCGGTATAGGTATCATCGGCATAATGCTTGCCCTCCCTTATTCCTTAATTGTTATTTTGTTATTTTCCTTTAAGAAGTTAAAAAACTTTTCGCTCAGCATACGGTTCATAATTCTGACAAAAGCGTTTTTATCGGCGGTCTTTTTATATTCTTCCACACTCTTGTTTTGCGCCTTTGCCAACTCCTGCATTTTAGCTTCCATTTCTTCCGCGCTTATCTGCAGGTTCTCGGTTTCGATAATTTTTTCTATTACCAAACGGGTTTTAACGCTCTTTTCCGCGTCGCCCTTGCGCTCTTCTCTCAGTCCCTCCATAGTCTGACCCGAATATTTCAAAAAGTCCTCCAGCTTTAAGCCCTGATACATCATTCTGTATTCAAGTTCCTTTATCATATCGTCCATTTCCGCTTCAATCATACTTTGCGGCGCTTCCGCTTCCGAAGCAGATACAATTTTCTCCAGCAGCTCGTTTTCCGCCTTCATCTCCGCCTCTTCGTCAGCGCGCTCTGCAAGGCGTTTTGCGATGTCCGCCTTATATTCCGCCAATGTATCGAAATCGCTTACATCTTTGGCAAACTCGTCGTCCGCTTCGGGCAGTTCCTTAATCTTGATTTCGTTTATGGTTACGGTAAAGACCGCGTCCTTGCCCGCCAGCTCCGCATGGTATTCTTCGGGGAATTTTACGTTGATGTCCTTAGTTTCCCCAATGTTCATACCAATAAGCTGCTCTTCAAAGCCGGGTATAAAGGTTTTGCTGCCTATGGTGAGGAATTGTTTTTGCGCTGTGCCGCCTTCAAATTTTTCGCCGTTAACGCTGCCGCTGTAATCCAGATTGACCCTGTCCCCTTCCTGCACCGGGCGATTGTCTATATCTATCCACCTGCAGGCTGCTTCACGCGCGCGCTGTACTTCCGCCTCTATCTGCTCATCCGTAATTTGCGTCTTGTTGCGCTCAACCTCTATGTCCTTGTATACTCCCAGTATGACTTCGGGCTTAACTTCCACCGTTATCACTACCTTTAATCCGTCCGCGCTTATATCCTGCACGTCCACTTCAGGTTGGCTCACGGGATACAGGTTTTGCTCTTTTTCCATAATCTCGCCGTAATATTTTTGTAAAGCTATATCCAGAGCGTCCTCAAAGAAAAGCTCTATGCCGTATCTGCGCTCCAAAATGGAACGTGGCACCTTGCCCTTTCTGAAGCCCTCAACCATATATTTATGCTTGTTTTTTATATATGCGGTGTTAATATCCTCATGCCATTGTTCTTTATCCACGCTGAAAGCTATTTCTACTTTTGTTTTGCTCAAATTTTGAATAGAGTACTCCATTAAAACCTCCGTCATACCTATGAGAGTATAAATTTTGTTCAGTAAATGATAACATATATACTTTATTTTTGCAAATAAATGCCTCTTTAAATCCCAAAGAATTATATTAAAGCACGGCGGATTTGCAAATATTGTCGTAATATGCTAGATTAGTTTTTCCAATGCGGAAATCTTGGCGGAAACAGCAAAAACCTTCATTGCCGTTTCCAACTCTTCCAGCGGCGGGAGGGTAGGCGCGATACGGATATTGGCATCCTGCGGGTCTTTGCCGTAAGGATAAGTCGCCCCCGCCGGAGTAAACACTACGCCGCATTCGCGGGCAAGGCTCACCGTGCGTTTGGCAGTGCCGGGCATCAGGTCGCAACTGATAAAATACCCGCCCTTGGGCTTGCTCCAGCTCATAATGCCGCAATCCGCCACTTCCTGAGTAAGCACTCTGTCCACAAGCTCGAATTTTGGGGTAAGAATGCCGCTGTGCTTTTTCATCAGCGTATCAATGGGCTCTTTCTGGAAAAACAGATAATGCAAATAATGATTGATTTTATTTGGCCCTATTGTCTGTATGCCAATAAGTTTTGCAAGATAGTCAATATTTTTTTTGCTTGCAATTATAAAGGAAACGCCGGCGCCCGCAAAGGTAATCTTGGAGGTTGAGCCGAAAGTATAGACGATATCCTCATTATTGCGCGCCTTTGCCTCGTTTAGAAGGTTAAGCAAAGGAGTGTCCTCATTATATAAGTGGTGACACATATAAGCATTGTCCCAAAAAATTCGAAAATCTTTTGCCTTCGGTTTCAGCGCGGCAAAGCGGCGCACCGTCTCGTCACTGTAAACAATCCCTGCAGGATTGGAATATTTGGGTACGCACCATATCCCTTTTACGGAGGCGTCGTTTTGCACTAAATGCTCCACCAAATCCATGTCCGGCCCGTTTTCGTCCATAGGAATGCCGATAAGCTCAAACCCGAACAGTTCGGTTATCGCAAAATGCCTGTCATAGCCGGGCACGGGACACAGCCATTTCAGCTTGCCCTGAGAATTAAGGGGAGGCGCGCCTGCTATGCCGAATTGCATCGCCCTTTGCAGGGTATCATACATAATATTTAAGCTGGAGCTGTCGGATAGCATAATTTCTTGGGTCTGCACGCCGCAATAGCCGGCAAAATACTCCCTTAGCTCCAACGCGCCCATTACCTCGCCGTAATTGCGCATATCAGCGCTTGCGATAAGATTTGTGGCGCTGCTTATCAAATCAAACATCGGCATAGAAAGGTCAAGCTGCTCCTTACAAGGCTTGCCGCGCGCCATATTAAGTTTAAGACCTGCGGCTTTATATTCTTGATATATCTTCTTCTGCGCTTCCAGTTCTTCTTGCAGCTTTTCCTTGGTTAAAAGCTTGTAATCCATATTATCCTCCGGTTAATCTATCTTGTTTTTTATCATTATTTTAATTGGCGTGCCCGTAAAGTCAAAGGCTTTTCTCAGGTAATTCTCCAGATAACGCTTATAGGTAAAATGCATTAATCTGCCGTCGTTTACAAACAACACAAAAGTTGGGGGAGCCACGCTTGCCTGCGTCATATAATATATCTTTAGCCTGCCTCCTCCCTTGTACGGCGGCTCTTGAGCTAATATAGCCTGCTGCATAACGTCGTTTAACACTCCCGTGGATATACGCTGCCGCGCGCTTGAGTATACCTGATTGACCGCTTCCAGTATTTTGCCCACCCTTTGACCGGTAAGCGCGCTGGCGAATACGGCTTTGAAATATGGCATAAATCTAAGCTGTACGGCAAGATGCTTATTAAACTCGTTTATGGTAAAAGCGTCTTTTTCTATTATATCCCATTTGTTGATAACAATCACCGAAGGCTTGCCCGCTTCGTGCGTGAGCGCGCATATACGCAAATCCTGATCGGTAATACGCTCTACGGCATCCACTACGATAACGGCGACGTCCGCGTTGCGAAGTGAGCCTATTGCCCGCACCACACTGTAATATTCAAGGTCTTCCTTAACCTTGCTTTTGCGCCTTATGCCCGCGGTGTCTATAATAACATAATCCTTATTATCGTAAGTAAAAGGCGTATCCACGCTGTCTCTTGTGGTGCCGGGGATGTTGGTCACTATTACCCTTTCGTAACCCAGTATTTTATTGACCAGAGAGGATTTGCCCGCGTTGGGCTTGCCGATTACCGCGATTTTTATATTATCCTTATCCTCGTCCGCTTCCTTGCGCTCGTCAAAATGCGAAACGACGGCGTCCAGCAAATCTCCCAGGTTTTTTCCGTGCTCCGCGCTTGTGGGTATGGGGTCGCCCATTCCCAGAGAATAAAATTCAAAAACATTCTGCACGTTATCCATTTTGTTTACGCACAAAACTACGGGTTTCCGGCTTGCCCGCAAAAAGTCGGCAATATCATAGTCGTCGGGGAGTAATCCCTGTTTTCCGTCCGTAACGAATAATATTACGTCGGCTATATCCACCGCCGCCTCCGCCTGCGCTCTGATTTGAGACCACATTTCGTCCTTGCTTTTTACCTCTATTCCGCCTGTGTCAATAAGAGTAAATTGGTAAGAGCGCCACTCAGCGTCCGCGTAAATTCTGTCACGGGTAACGCCGGGCAGATTGTCCACAATGCTCTTTCTCTGTCCGCTTATCTTATTGAATATGGTTGACTTACCCACGTTAGGTCTGCCGATTATGGCTACCAAAGGCTTATTCATTTTGTTTCCTTATCTGGCATAGACGAGAGTGTCCAAAAACGCCTCTCCCTCATTGCCGCTAACTATTATTTTTGTCTTTAAAGCGCGCCGCAAATCCTTTATCGTTTTTCCGTCCAAAAAGGTATCCGAGAACTCCCTGAACATAACGGCGGGCAATACCAGAAAATCGTTTTCGGGGAGATTATTGCCAAAAGCCGCAAGAATATCGGTATATGTAAGCAGTCCCGCTACCGTAATGGAAGGCCCGAAAAAGCGATTTTCAACGGGATAAATGCTGTATTTTAACCCTTGCCAATGCTGCCCGATTATCTCGCACGCCTCCTTTACGTCCTTTGCCCCGCTTACAGAGGTCACTATGCCCACATTCCTTTTCCTGTTTATATGTTTTCCCTCAACCGCGCGGCGGACTTCCTCCAGAAATTTGGCGCGCAGCCCCACTCCGTTTTCGATTTGCCCGAAATCGCCGTAATATTCGTATCCGGGCATTTCACGCTTAGCAATATTATACATTTCGTCCGAGCAAAAGCAAAAATACTTGCGCTTTTGATAATACTCTTCCGCTATATCTATGGCTAAGCGCGCGTCCTCTTTGTCAAGAGGTGTTAAGGCGGGCAGATTCTCTCTGAACGCCGTCAGACCCACCGGCACAATAGCCACGCTGAGGATGTTTTCGCCCAGCAAATACAAATCTTGCAATGTTTTTCTCAGATTGTCTTTATCGTTATATCCCTTTACCAGTACTATTTGCGTATAAATCTTAATGCCGCAGGCGGTAAGTTCTTTTAGTTGAGCGACAATATCCGGGGCTTTTTTTACCCCCAGCATTTGGCGTCTCAACTTATGGTCGGTGGTGTGAACGGACACGTATAAAGGGGATAATCTGTAATCGAGTATCCTTTGCCATTCGCTTTTGGAAATGCCGGTCAGAGTTACGTAATTGCCCATGGAAAAGGACAGGCGGTAATCGTCGTCTTTGACGTAAAGGCTTTCTCTCAAACCTTCGGGCAGTTGCTTAACAAAGCAAAATATACAATCATTCTTGCATGTTTCGGGGACAATCTCCGCGTTTTTGAAAACAAGCCCCATTGTTTGCGACGCGTCCTTTTTTATCTTGCATTCAAAAGGCGCGCCCTTCCTTTCCGCCTTTACGGTGATATCCTCCAATGAATCCGCGTAAATATAGTCCAGAATATCCTTAAACTCCCGGAAATTGAAAGAGTGTATTTTGTCTCGGGGTTTAAGAGGAGAGACCTTTGCCGCTCCGCCCGGAGCTATCTTTTTTATTTCTGCCATTTACTTCATTATCGGTTAATCGCATGCTTTTTGTCAATTAAAATCGGCGAAATTGCAAAGTCGTTGCCAATATTATCAGCCTTGCGCTTCTTCTTCGGCGTGTCCTAGAGCAAAATATAAATCGCTTTTTTTAACGACCGCCATACCTTTGCCCGCCCTTGGCTCCAGCCTGATTTTGGAAACGCTTATCGGAATAACTCTTTTATCCGGCGTGACTATCGCTATATCGTTGGCTAAAAGGGAGGCGTAAACGATACTTTGTCCGTTAGTGTTGACTAAATCAAAACATTTGATACCTTTACGCGCCCTTTTCATGACCTCGAAGTTCTTGGCAAGCACTCTTTTGGCGAATCCTTTATCGCTCAATAATACCAGTTCGCCGTTGGATTGAATCACATTGCCACCCTCGTCAACTTCTCCCGGGCATTGGGCGGCAAGCACTACCTTTGCGCCGTCTGATAAGTTGATTCCCTTTACTCCGCCCGCCTTTCTGCCTTGCAGCGGTATTTCATCCATTTCCGCGTTAACGCACATACCGTCCGAAGTCACAAAAATAACCGTGCTGTTTTCCCTTTCTATCTCCGCGCCTATTACGCTGTCGCCTTCCTTTAACACCATTCCCTGATACGAAATTCTGTTGACCAGATATTCGGAGATTTTGCTGCGTTTAACCATTCCTTCCGCGGTATATATCAACAGATTTCCGTCCGTGCTGTTGTTTTTAAACGATACTATGGCGCACGCCAGCTCGCCCTCGGGCGCGGTGGGATCCAGCGCGGACAGCGCGTCTCCCTGCTCCTCCCATTTTCTTTCGGGCAATTCGGCGGTGGAAAAACGATAACAGTTGCCCATTGAGCCGAAAATAAGCACCTCTCTGTCAATATCCGCAAGAGCCACCGCTTTTGCCAGTCCGTAGTAGCCCTGCTCGGTAATGTGACGGTCGCCTGCTAAAAACTGGCGGGACAGAATAAACTTGACTTTGCCGTCCGCGGTAATGGCAAAATACCCCTTCTTGGCGTTTTTGTCCCCTGCCTCAAAAGGTCTTATTTCGATATCCTCCAGATTATCCACTATTACCGTCTTGCGCCTTACGGAGTGCTTTTGCTTTATATTCTGCAATTCTTTTTTAACTACTTCCATTTGTTTTTTGGAAGAGGAAAGTATATCTTTAAGGTTAATAATTTCTTTCAGCAACGCTTCCTGCTCGTTTTCAAACTTCTTGACATCCAGTTTATTGAGTTGAGAAAGCTGTAAAGAGAGAATTGCTTCCGCCTGCGCCTCGGACAAATTAAACCGTTCTCTGAGTTTTGCCCTTGCCTCCGTCCTGCCCGAACTTTCTTTGATAAGCGCAATCGCCTCGTCTATAAAATCGGGCAGAATAATGAGATAACCTTCTAAAATGTGGCTGCGCTTTTCCGCGCAGGCAAGGTCGTATTTGCTTCTGCGCACTATGATATTGCGCTGAAAATCCAGATAATATTTTAATATCTCGATAAGTCCCATTTGTCTGGGCTTGCCCGCGGCGATGGCTACCATATTGCCCGCGAAATTACTTTGCAGGTTGGTATTTTTATATAGGTAATCAAGTATTTTTATGGCGTCTTCACCTTTTTTGAGTTTAACCACAATGCGCATGCCGCTTCTGTCCGATTCGTCCGCTACGTCTATGATTCCGCCTAAGATATCCTTTTTCCTCTCCTTAAGCTCAAAAATGCGCTGCTCCAGTCTGCTTTTGTTTTCCTGGAAAGGGATTTCGGTGATAACTATATTCTGTCTGCCGCCCTCCACGTTTTCTATATCCGCCTTTGCCCGCATTACTATCTTTCCCGCTCCGCTCTCGTACAGCGAATAAAGACCTTCGTCTCTCAGAATATAGCCTCCGGTGGGGAAATCAGGTCCTTTAATGATTTGCAAAAGCTCCTCAAGCGTAGTTCTTGGCTGGTCTATCAGCGCGATTGAGGCGTCGATTACTTCGCCTAAATTATGAGGCGGAATATTCGTGGCAAGGCCTATCGCTATGCCCGACGCCCCGTTGACCAGCAGATTGGGGAATCTGCCGGGCAATACCTTAGGCTCGTCCAGCGTGTCGTCAAAATTCTTTTCCCATGCCACGGTGTCTTTGTCCAGATCCGCAAGCAGTTCCATAGCCAGCTTTGTCAGCCGCACTTCGGTATAACGCATCGCTGCGGCGCTGTCTCCGTCAATGGAGCCGAAGTTGCCGTGCCCGTCAATCAAGGTCATGCCCATATTAAAATCCTGCGCCATACGCACCATGGCGTCATAGACCGACCTGTCGCCGTGGGGATGATATTTGCCCAGGCAGTCCCCGACTACGCGCGCGGATTTTTTGTGCGCGCCGTCAGGTCCGATATTCTGCTCGTACATAGAGTACAGAATACGCCGCTGAACGGGCTTAAGCCCGTCTTCCACTCTGGGCAAAGCCCTGTTCATAATCACGTATTCCGCATAGGGCATCATGGAGTCGGGCAAAACACTCTCCAGAGGCATTTCTATGATTTTGGTACCTTTTAATATGTCGTCGAAAGTTTCTTGTATCGCCATTATTTGCCTCCGTATTTGCTTGCGAAGTAATCCTCTTTGTTAAAGTCCGCGTGCTCAAAAATAAACTCTTTGCGCGCCGCGATATTTTCCCCCATTAAAGTAGATATCATCAAATCCGCCTCCACGGCGTCGTCTACGGTAACTCTGAGCAGCGTTCTGGTTTTTGGGTTGAGCGTGGTTTCCCAAAGCTGGGAGGGATTCATTTCGCCCAAGCCTTTATAACGTTGTATTTTGTATTTTGTGTTGGTCTCGGCAAGTATTTTTTCCAGTTCCGCATCGTCATAGGCGTATAAAACCTCTCCCTTTCCCCTTTCTACCTTATATAGCGGAGGCATACCTATGTAAACTTTGCCCTGTCGCACCAATTCGTTCATATACCTGTAAAAGAAGGCAAGCAGTATTGACCTGATATGCGCGCCGTCCTGGTCGGCGTCGGCAAGAATGATTACTTTGCCGTATTTTAAGGCGTCTATATTGAAATTGGGATAGCAATCTGCGCCTAACGCGTAAATAATGGTCTTTAATTCCTCATTCTCAAAGATTTGCTCTATCTTTTTCTTTTCCACGTTAAGCGGCTTGCCTTTAAGCGGGAGTATCGCCTGAAAGCCTCTATCCCTGCCCTGCTTCGCGCTGCCGCCCGCGCTGTCTCCTTCCACAATAAACAATTCGCAGTCCTGCGCCACTTTGCCTGAGCATTTCGCGAATTTACCTATCAGCATTCCGCCGCTGAGTTTATTTTTCTGCCTCTGGAGCTCTTTGGTCTTTTTTATCGCCATACGCTCATCGGCGGCGGCCTGCGCAATCTGCATTATAGTTTTTATGTTGTCTTTATTCTTTTTGTTGTTTAGATAAGTGCGGAACTCCTCGATAACGATGTTTTCCACAATGCTTTTTACTTCCGCGTTGCCTAACTTCTCTTTGGTCTGTCCTTCAAATTGCGGGTCCTGCATATAAATCGCCAGAATCGCGGTAAGCCCTACCCTGAAATCCTCTCCCAAAAAGTTTTCATCCTTGGGTTTGAGAAAATTATTCTCTCTGGCGTAATCGTTAAGACATTTGGTAAGCGCGGCTTTTAGCCCCGTTTCGTGAAAGCCGCCGCTTATGGTCTGTATATTGTTGACGTAAGAATGGATATTTTCCAGCGTATCGTCCGTATGCTGCATGGCAAGCTTCAGCCAGAAATTATCCTGCTTGCGCTCAATGTAAATGATGTTTTTCACAAGAGCGTTTTTGGTGGAATTGAGGTAATTGACATAGTCGATAAGTCCGCCGTTGTATAAATACTCGGAGACCTTTGGCTCTCCGCCCTCGTCAAGAATACGCCTGTCCTCAAATACGAATTTGACTCCCTTTGTCAAAAAAGCCAGCTCTCTTAATCTTTTTTTGATTTTAACGTAGTCGAACTTTACCTCTTTAAACACTTCGGGGTCGGGTAAAAAATGTACAAAAGTGCCTCTTTTGCTGGTTTTTCCGTCCTCTCTGATATGTCCCTGCGCCACTCCGCTTTTGATTTTTCCGCCTTCCTTTATCGTCTTAAACTGCTGAACATATCTTTTTCCGTCACGGTATACCTCTACGTTTACCCATAAACTTAAAGCATTAACCACAGCCGCGCCCACGCCGTGCAAGCCGCCGCTGAATTTGTAGTTGCTGTTGTTGAATTTGCCTCCGGAGTGTAGCTGGGTAAACACCATTTCCACCCCGCTCATATTTGCCTTTTTGTTGATGTCGACGGGTATTCCCCTGCCGTCGTCCTCCACCGAAACCGATTGGTCGGGATAAATAATAACGTTGATGTTGTAAGCGTGCCCGTTGGCGGCCTCGTCTATTGCGTTGTCCAGGATCTCCCAAAGCAGGTGATGCAGTCCTTTTTCTCCCGTGCTTCCGATGTACATACCCGGTCGAGTGCGGATAGGCTCCAGCCCCGACAGCGAAATCAAATCTTTTGCTTTATAATCTTCCATTAAAACCTCCGTAAGCCCGGAAATATTTTACCATAAACAGGCTTATCTGTCAAACCCGGCACAATCGGGATATTCGCGTTTTTGCAGGGTTTTTTAATGGAAATGCGCCCTTTTCGGACAGAAGAACGGGATAATTGAAAAAGAAAAAATTATATCTTATCGCCCAGGCTGGAAATTGTGTGGATTATTTCTTTGCTTACCGTTTTGGGAGACTGAATTGTTATGCTGATGGGGCGTTCCTTTAATATGGATATCACCATATTTATATCCTTATCCGCGGTAAACTCTACCGTAGGAGTGATTTTATCGTTAATGGTGATGTTGTTGTCATAATCAATTTTGATATACGCGCCGTAACCTATTTCACTGCTCATAATAAAGGAAATCAACTCAAAAACGTCGCTCTCTTCCTCGCATTCCTCATACAGGCGGGATACAATTTCGGAAAAATCCGCCCAACGCTCTCTTATCAAATCCAGATTGAAATTAAAAAATCCGTCCACGTTTATTTCGTTTTGAAAATCGTCCAGATTATCCATAATCAGCCGTCTTTCGTTTTTACGGTCAAAGCTCAATATCGCGCCCAGCAAGGCATGACCTGCAAGGCCGAATTGAGCGGCGTTAATGCAATCCGCAAAGGCGGTATACTTATAAAACAGCAGAATCAGATCGGAAATGGTCTCTTTTATTATACTTTTGACAAAATCTATATTCTCCGCCGAAATTATGACTTTGGCGCCGTTTTTTCCGCTTGCCACATTGATGCGGAAATCGCCTATCAATTTAAGCTTATCTTTAATATATTTTACTTGTCTTTGATAATCCTTTCCCAAATAAATAACAAATACGCACATACTTTAAGTATATGTATGTGCGTGTTATATATTTCCTTATTCAGATAGTCGCCTTCGCGCAAAAATCGTTATACTTCCTTTAAGGTATAATCTCCCTTGCGTATATTAAATTCCAGTGCGTAAACAGTATCATCTTTTTTAAGCAGAATACGGCAATTATCCTCCGAATCCGAATCAGCGCTCAACACTTTATAGCCGTAACCTTTATATGCGTTCAAAAGTATTTGCTTTTGCTCTTCACCGTATACGCCGGTATTATCCGAGACAAAAAGAACATCGCCGAAAATACTGTTGACAAGCGCAAGCAATTCCTTTTGTTCAGGGGTGTATTTCAATTGCGGCGATTCCATGCCCGGGAACTCTTTTTTGCTGTTACGCAGAATAAAAACGTCGGGATCGTTAAGGAACACCCTGCCGTTAAGGTGACGACGGAAAATCGTGTTGGTTATCGCCGTTCTTGTGGAAATTATTTCACGGTTTAACAGCTTGACATAGAATGGGTCACGGTAAGCGGTATGCACGTCCGAGCCTATACGGCAAAAATCCACTCTGCCGAAAGCCGCCCCAAGGGGCACGCCGCAGCCGAGTATGTATTTATCCCCCACGCATTCGCGCAGAAAGTCCATTGCCTCGCACATTATTTCGCCGCGCGACTTGTCGTACATCGGATACATGCATATAGAGTAAAGGAAGTCCAGCTTCACCATATCGTATCCCCAGGTATTGAGCACTTCGCCGAAAACTTTTTTCAGGTAATCCCTGACTTCGGGTATATAAAAGTTCAGCGTGTACGCTCCGCCCCAGGCAATCGAGGAGACAATCAGCTTGCCCGCGGCGTCTTTTATCAGCCATTCGGGATGCTCACGCGCAATCACGGAGTCCTTCTGACAGTTAAAGGGCGCGAGCCATATACCCGCAAGGTAGCCCTTGCCATGTATGGTGTCCGCGATAAATTTCATACCGCGGGGGAATTTGACCGCGTCCACGCTCAGCCAATCGCCCACCGCCGTCTGGTATCCGTCGTCAATCTGGAATATGTGCGCTTCTTTGCCCGCAACCTTGCTTAATCCTTCCAAATCCCTGAGTATAATTTCTTCCGTGATTTTTCCGAAATAATTATACCAGGAGGTATAGCCGCAAAGTCTGTTTATTTTAGGCTTGGACACTCCCATAACCTTAAAGTAATTGTCAAAGACCGCGTTGTAATCGCCTTTTTCGTAATACAAATCGAACAAGGTAATCTTGTCGCCCGCTTTTAGCAGCTTGCCCTCGACATCCTTCTCTATCCTGAGGCTGTTTTGATTAAAGCTGTATCTGATAATCGTATAGCCCGCTCTTTCGCAAAGAGAGCCTATAAGGGTATACTCGTCCTCATTGCGGATATAGCCGTAGGTGATGGAATGGAATTCGCCCGCTTTTTCGGGATAATCCACAAAATGATATTCTCCCGAGGTATAGGCGAATTTCTTTATTGGCGGATATTTTGAAATGCTTTTTAAGCCCTTCAGCTTTTCGCCTTTGGAATATTCCCTGGTATACGACCACGATTGATAGCCGTTGCAGAACACCTTATAATTATCTTGATATACAAAGTCGTAAATCAAAGCCGCGCTGCTAAGCCGCACCTCGTTTTTCACCCAAAGCTCCGCGCGCAACCGCCCTTGCTTATAAGTGTAACCTAAGGAGTAATCCTCATTTTTACAATCTTGGCAAAACAGCGAAGCGCCGTTTTTTGTATACCCCAGGGCTATTCTGAATTTGTCCAGCATTTTTTACTCCTATGCCTCGGGGAGACCGTTATTGTCAAACTCCTCCACAGCGGCTAAACAGATATCCAAAGAGGCCTCAAGGCACTCCTCGCTCATATTATCATAGGTATCTCTGCGGGTATGGTAATAGTCCCTTAAATTGTGGTCCATAGCGGCAAGAGTGGCGGCCTTGAGTCCGGCCTGCGCAAGCGCCGCGGAGTCCGTAGAGCCTACGGTAACGGTAGCGTATTTTACGTGAGGATAACCCGCTTTTTCGCTGGCAATCTTTAACAGCTTGCAAACCTGCGGGTCTGTCTTGACAAGGCCGTTAAGGTCTTTGTTATATATGGAAAGGTGCTCGGTCTCTCTTAATGTTTCAAGAGGAACAAAAATGGTTTCCACGTCATCGTAATCATCTTTATGAGCGGCAGCCCACGCCTTTGCGCCTCTGAGACCGCACTCTTCGGAGCCGGATATAAACGCGCACACTTCGGTGTTTTTAAGCTCGACTTTGTCGTCGGCCAAAGACTTTAATACCGCCATGGAAACAAGGCAGGCGGAAAGGTTGTCGTTTGCCCCGTCAACTACGCGATTAGAATTGGAGAAGAAATACAAGCCGATAAAGAAAGGCACGAACGCCAAACCGATATAAGACAATACAGGAACGGGCGCCCCTTTAATAGCGCCTATAACGCCAACTACCATAAAATATACGGCACCGACAATCGCGCCCAAAAATTCCACCACAAAGCCTACCCCGCCCAGCTTGTAATTGATAGTCCATTCCCATGTGGCGTCGGCGTGTCCGCCGAATATTATACGGCGTTTAACTTCGCCCTTGGGTTTTTTGACCGCCATAACGTTGCAGGAAGTCTTTTCCTTAAACAGCGGGTCAAAGGTGGTCTTATAAAACACAAATTGCGTAAACATAGGGATAATGCCTATGATAAGGAAAAATACGGCAAGCAAAGGAATGAAAAAAGTAGCCGCTAACGCGAGCAATGCGAATGAAGCCGTAAAAGGTATCCAGCCGAAGAATGAGCCGGGATTAATCTTAAAATCCTCAATAACCGAATTGTCGGAGTATTTATCCAGCTCCGCCTTCATGTACTCCTGGGCTTTCCTTTCTCCCTCGCTGCCGGGGTCTCTCTTGCCGAACGTCTTTATAATATATTCAATTTTGCTTATGATATATTTGACGTTTTTATTTTTTGTTTCTTTGCTTATCATTTTTAACCTCCATTGTTTTTATTAACTTTATAATTTTACCACACCCAATTCCGTAAAGCAAGAGTTAAAATGCAGATTAATGCACCTTATTATCCCTGTAAACGTCATAGACTCCCTCTATCGATTTCAGCTTGGCGATAAGAGAAAAAAGCTGCCCCAACTCTTTGATTTCTATATCCAAAAGAATTATCGCGTCCTGCGAGCCTTTGGAGTTGGCTCTGGCGTTTATCGAGGTGATTTGCAGCTTATCGGCGGAGATAACCGAAGTGATTTTATTAAGCATACCGCTGCGGTTCTGAGCGTCTATGCGAATGGAAGCGACAAATGCGGAATCGGCGTCCTTTGCCCATTCCGCTCTAATCAGCCTGTCGCCTTCCACGTTTTTCATATTGGGGCAATCCTTCCTGTGTACGGAGACCCCTCTGCCTCTGGAAACGTAGCCTATTATTTCGTCGCCGGGCACCGGATTGCAGCACTTTGAAACCCTTATCAGAAAATCGTCAAAGCCTTCTATCAAAATCCCGGAGCCGTGCCTGTGCTGCGCGACCTTTTTGTCCGCCTCCTGCGCGCTCTCCGCAATAAGCTCGGGCTGCTTTAACGCCTGGTCTTTTTTATAAAAATCAATTAGCTTTAGAAGAATCTGATTGGTAGTGATGCCGCCGTAGCCAATGCTGGCGTATATATCGTCAAGGGAGGAAAAAGAGTACCGCTCGCAAACGACTTTGAGCCAGGAAGGCACCAGCAAATCCGAAAGGGCGTATCCCCTGTGCTTGGCCTCTTTCTCCATCATTTCCTTGCCCAGCTTGATGTTTTCCTCCTGCATGGCTTTCTTGAAAAAGCTGCGAATCTTTGCCTTGGTGGAGGCAGTTTTGGCTATCTTCAGCCAGTCCCGGGAGGGTCCTTTGGAATTGGCTTGCGTGAGAATCTCCACTATATCGCCGTTGTTTAAAGGTGTGTTGAGAGGCACTATTTTGTTGTTGATTTTTGCCCCCACGCATTTGTTGCCCACAGCGGTATGCACGGCATAGGCAAAATCAATGCAGTTGGAGCCTTTGGGGAGATTGAACACGTCTCCTTTGGGGCTGAAAACATAAATATCGTTGGAAAGCACGTCCAGCTTAAGAGTCTCCATAAATTCCACGGAGTCCTTTAAGTCCGCCTGCACCTCCATCATTTCCTTGACCCAGCTTAGCTTGCCGGCGTAGTTTTCGTCCTGCTTGCCCCCTTCCTTATACATCCAGTGGGCGGCTATACCGTATTCGGCTATATTGTTCATCTCATAGGTGCGAATCTGGATTTCAAAAGTAGTGCCGAAGTTGGTTACCACAGTTGTATGCAGGGACTGATACATATTGGGCTTGGGCATGGCTATATAATCTTTGAATCTGCCGGGTATGGGCCGCCAGATGGAATGAATAAGCCCCAGCATGGTATAGCAATCGCTGACCGTTTCCACAATAACGCGCACCGCAATCAAATCGTAAATCTGATCCAGCGTCTTGTCGTTGTTTTTCATTTTTTTGTATATGCTGTAAAAATGCTTGGGACGCCCTTTTACCTCGCCTTTAATGTTAAGCTCTATGAGCTGCGCCTCTATGTCCGAGGCAATCTTGTTCACAAAGCCCATACGCTCTTCGCGCTTTAGCTCAATGGCGTTGGCAAGCTCCTCAAACTCTTTGGGATAAAGGTATTTCATGCACAGGTCTTCCATTTCGCTCTTTATGTTGGAAATACCCAGCCTCCCCGCCAGCGGCGCATATATTTCCAGCGTTTCCAGCGCGATGCGCTGCTGCTTTTCTTCGCTTAAAAAATTGAGAGTGCGCATATTGTGCAGCCTGTCCGCAAGTTTGATAAGCAATACCCTTATATCCTGCGCCATGGCAAAAAACAGCTTGCGGATATTTTCCGCCTGCGCTTCTTTTTCGCTGGTATATCTGATTTTGGAAATTTTGGTGACCCCTATCACCAGGTTTAAAATTTGCTCGCCGAATTTTTGCTTGAGCTCCCCCTCGCTGACCTTGGTATCCTCCAGCACGTCGTGCAAAATCGCGCTTATCACGGTAGAGGGATCCATTCCCAGCTCTAAGAGAATAATGGCGGTTTCAATAGGGTGAGTGATATATAATTCTCCGGACAGGCGATTTTGACCCTCGTGCGCCTTCTCGGCAAACTCAAGAGCGTATACTACACATTGGTAATCGTGTTCGCTAAACTTATTCTTTGCCAGCGCAAGCAGCCTCTGCATAATCGACCTTGTCCTTTATAGCCCGCAAGTAAAGGGTAGAATTTTCCAAACTAACCTTTTGCCCGCTAAAGTAAATAATATCATTTTTATCCGTATATATCAACGATAATTCCTTAAAAATATTGTATATAAGCGAAAAATCGGATATAGTCAACTGTTTTTTTAATTCGCTGTTCTCGTATAAAGCGATAACATTATCCTCTTTGCCTGCAAGCGCGTTTTTCATCAGCAGGTAATATTCCCTTAGCTTGGGCACGTCCAAAGAAGTGTTAATAACGGGGAGCATTGCGCCCGGCTCGTATTCGGGTCTGCCGTAACTTTGCAAGACCGCCTCGGCAAAATTTTCGGGCAAAACATCCGCGAAAGTAATGCGCCCGTAATAGCTGAAATCGCAATTTCTATCGGGGGACAGCAATATCGCGTTTACGGGATTTAGGGTTGATAACGTATATATCTCTTTTTCGTAATCCGGGTATCTGTCGCGCGCGGATATGTAGGCGCTTTTGGTATAGGCTATCACAAGATGGCCGTAGCGTGCCTGCGGGGCTTTTCTGCCGCCTCTATATGTAAAACCTTTGGCGTTATACAAATCAAAATAGCGCGCCGTCAGCAAGTCGTCGGGAGGAAGAAAGGCAGGTCTGGCATTCTTTATTATCCCTTTTACCGAAGCCTTATTTTTGAAATAATCCATTTCGATATTATATAACAAATCCGCTCCGCGGTTTAAGCCGTCTTTTAAGTCCAGCATATTAAAGCCGATAAAATTAATATTTGATGAGCGGGAAGTTATATGGTTATGGCGGCGCATCTTACCGAATGTGCCGTCTTTATACCGCGACAGAAAAACGGGACGGGGATTGCCCTGCCCGAAGGGACGCATCTGCTCTAGTTCCTTTGCCAGTTGAAAATCAATATCCTTTAAGTCCAAAAAGTAATCGTATGTCAAATCCGCTTTGTAAAATTCCGCGCCACTTTCCTTAAAATATTGATTTAGCGCCTTTATCAACAGCGGCAGATTTTTTGCCTCCAAGGTCGCGCCCGCCGCCATACTATGCCCGCCAAAGGAAATTAATATATCCTTTGCGCTTTTTAGCGCCTCATAAATATTGGCGCCGTTTACGCTTCTCGCGGAGCCTTTAAGCACTCCGTCCTTATGCGTAAACAATATAGCGGGTCTGTTAAATTCCTCGCAGATTTTTGCCGCCACTATCCCCGCTACTCCCGCGTCCCAGCGCTTATCCTCAAGGCAAATAGCCCCTCCTATAAAAAGGTCGTAGTCTAACAGCTTTTCTTTGGCTTCCCTAAAAATCTTTGCGCATAACTCCTGCCGCTCGGCGTTGGAAGCTTCCAGCTCCCCCGCTATTAAGGCAAGTTCCGTTCTATCCTCGCCCGTAAGCAAAACAAAGGCGTTGTACGCGCTGTCTATGCGCCCTGCGGCGTTAAGGCGGGGAGCAATCTTAAACGCAATATCATAGCAGGATATCTCTTTGGCAAGCCCTATTTTATCCGCCAATATCTTCAAGCCCGGTCTTATCCTGCCCTCGGAAAATCTTTTAAGACCGTAGGAAGCTATTATTCTGTTGTCGCCTGTAAGCGGCACCATATCCGCTACGGTAGAAACGGCGCAGATATCCAGATACTCCGCAGCCCGCTCTTTTCCGTAAAGCGCCCAGGCCAGCATAAAGGCAACGCCCGCCCCGCATAGGGGTGGGTAATCTTTTGTCAAATGAGGATTGATACAAATTGTATTCGGGAGTATGCTTTGCGGTTCGTGATGGTCGGTTACGATAACATCAACGCCCAGTTTTTCTTTGGCGAAAGCCACTTCCTCCATTGAAGTAATGCCGCAATCTACCGTTATTATCAAATCTGGATTGTATTCTTTCTTTATCTGCTCCAACGCGCTTATATTCAGCCCGTATCCTTCGATTTTTCTGTTGGGGATATAGCATCCGGCGGTTGTCCCCATACTTTTAAGCGTCAGAAAAAG
This sequence comes from Christensenellales bacterium, assembly GCA_050945855.1. Lineage (GTDB taxonomy): Bacteria > Bacillota > Clostridia > Christensenellales > DTU072 > CAYSNP01. The sequence goes on from JBMNTS010000006.1 coordinate 50,801, forward strand.
AATGGCGGCCGCCCCTATTCCGTCAGCGTCATAGTCAGCGTATATCATTATCCTGCCTTTACGGGCAAGCACGGCGTTTATTTTGTCCGCGGCTTCCCTGATGCCGGAAAGTAAAAAGGGGGAAGTCAAATCGTCAAGGCTGCAGGAAAAAAACTTTTCCACCTTTGCGGGCGTGTCGATGCCTCTTGCCAGCAGCAAAAATGCGGTAATCCTATTAATATTACATTGAGCGGCAAGCAAATCCGCCTGCCGGGAATCAATTTGGCATCTTAAAACATATTCAGACATCTTATTAAAAATAAAGCCCATAGTGTTATGGGCTTTTTGCTTAGCTTCTCGCCTTAGCCGTTTTAGCTTTTTTCAGAAAGCTAAAACTGAGTATCCTCTTCCAATTTTTGAAGTTATTCATTTTTTCTATTTGAAACAGTCCCCATAATGAAGGAGCGATAAAAGTCGCGGTATAAACACCTGCCAGCAATCCGAATATAATAGGCAAAGCAAATTCCTTAATTGCGGCAACGCCTAAAACAGCAAGCAGCACCAACGTAAAAAGCGTTGTGACAGTCGTATAAAGGGAACGGGTAAAGGTGGAAACTACAGAAATGTTGATGATTTCTCCGGGATTCATCTTTTTGTTGCTCGCCTTATACGGAGCGACGTTATCTCTGATTCTGTCAAAGACTATTATACAGTTATTTATTGCGTAGCCTACTATGGTTATCAAACAGGCAATAAAGGTGCTGTTAATCTGCAACCTGCAAGCTATTGTAAGAGCGGTCATAAGCACTAAATCAATAATAAGAGCGGTAATTGTGGCTATGCCGCTGAACAGGTCGAACCTTACCGCGATGTAGATAAGTATCAGCACAACGGAAATGGTCACGGAAAGCACGGCGGTCTTAATCAGCCTGTCGCTGGCGGTAGCGCCGGTAAGGCTTGCCGTGGCTTTTACCTCTATATCGTTACCGTATTCCTGTTTGAATTTATTTTCGACCTCGTTTCTGATTTCACCGTTGAGATTGTTCATTGCGACCGTCTTTTCATTGGTATTCCAATCCTCGCCGTTTACAATGTTGGTATATCTGACGATTATCGCATAATCGCCGCTCCTCTGGTCCACGCTGGCTTTAAGCCCTTTGCTCTCCAGTATTTCTTTAATAAACGCCAGGTTCTTGTCGTAATTATCCCTGTTCATATCCGCGCCCTGCATTTCCACGTTGAGCACGGTGCCGCCCTGAAAATCTATACCTATATTGGCAAAGCCCGAATAGCGGGGACTGATTTGATAAAAAGTCCCTAAAGCAAGGCAGATAAACAACAATACAAGAGGTATAAAGAACCAAGTTTTGTAATGCTCAAAGACCTTTATCTCTTTTCCGCGATAATCCAACTTCTTAATTAAATCCTTAAGCATATTTCTTTACCTCCTTGAAAGAAAGCCCGTAAAATTTTTCCTCGGGTTGCAGGGAAAGAAAAGCATTTAAGAATACTCTCGTTACATATAATGAGGTAAACATTGATACAAGGATACCGATAAATAATGTAATCGCAAAACTCTTAATAGCCGAAGCGCCTACGAACATCATAACCAATGCGCCCATAATTGTTGTAATATTGGAATCGAGAATTGCCACCAGCGCCTTTTTGAAACCTGCGTTTATTGCGGAATTTACAGTGCGCTTGCCCGTTTTCATTTCTTCCTTTATTCTCTCGAACACGACAACGTTGGCGTCAACCGCCATACCTATACTTAAGATAATACCCGCGATGCCCGGCAGAGTGAGCTGTACCCACGGCACTATGGCAAGCAGGATAACCATAAGCTCTGTATATATCAGCAGAGCCAGCGAAGCGCACAGACCCAGCCCCCTGTATATAGCTATCATAAACAGCATTACCAAAACTATGCCAACAGCACCCGCTATTATGCTGTACTTCAACGCTTCCGAACCCAGTGTGGGCGAAATCGTTTCGGAGTTTACCAAGGTAAGCTTGACACCCAGCGCGCCCGAATTTATTTTTGTGGCATACTCTTCCGCTTGTTCAGCCGAATATTTGCCTTCAATAATTGCCTCGCCGTTGCTGATGACCGAATTTACAACGGGGGACATAATTTCATTATCGTCAATATATATGCTTATTGTCTTGTTGAGATTGGCTTCGGTAGCTTCTGCAAACGCTTCCGTCCCCGCTTTGTTGAATTTAAGCGCAATTACGTTCTTGCCTTCGTTGATGGACGCTATCGCTCTGTCAAGGTGCTTGTTGCCCTCTATCAATACGTTGCCTTCCTCATCCTTAAATTCCAGCTTGGCGGGCTTGCCGATAAGTGCCATCAGAGCTTCGGTATCCTCTACCGAAGGCACTTCCACCCTTATGCCGTCGCTGCCTACTTTAGTCACCACCGCTTCGGTATAACCTTTGGAAAACAGAAGGCCGGAGAGGTTGCTCATAGCGCCGTTGAGTGCGCCGGCAGGGTCTTCTATGCCTTTTAAGTCCGCTATATACTCCGCGTACATGCCGCCTTCAAGGTCAAGACCTAACTTAATGCTTTTGCTTGCCCAATAAAAATCATAATTGGATTTGCCAATAGGAAAACTGTCTTTACCGTTAAGGGGGATTGTTATCAGTGCGGCTAAAATTATAATTACCGTAATGCAAGCCAATAATATAATCGCTTTCTTTTTGCTCACCGGATTGCCTCCATTCGTTTATCTTTAATATTATAGCTATTAATAGGTGTTTAGTCAATAGAATGAATGGTAATAGCCACAATAAAATTTCTTCCAAAAGTTATTTGATGTTATACATTATTCTTTTGCAGTAACTCAATCCTTTTTGCCGGGCGGCGCTTTGGAAAACGGGAGGAAATCGTCGTCCTCTCTGTCGGCGCAGGAATACGGAGTATCCATATTCAGTCCCCTTTGTATTACGCCGTGACCGTATTTTTCTCTCAGCCTGTCAATATTGGATTCCAGAACATTATCCAGGGTACTGTCATGCTGAAAAATGGATAACTGGCAGGCCTCGTCCGCGGATACCAGCGCGAAAACCGTTACCGTTATCGTTCTGAGCGGAGGCTTAAGGTCAAAATCATAATGCCTTGCCAATATCTCAATCGCCTTTTCGGCAATCTCCGAAGAAGTCCTTATGGGGGAAAGCAAGCTTTCCTGACGGGTGATGGTCTTTAGCTTATTGTCCCGCAAACTGACAGCCACACCGCCGGCGGATACCTTTAGCCGGCGTAGTCTTGAGGCTATCGTTTCCGAAAGCGCGTAAATCAGTCTTGCGGCGTCTTTTGGGGTAGTGATGTCCTGCGGGGTGGTGGCGCCGTTGCCCACGCTGTCCGGCACATGCACGTCGTCGTAGCGTTTGACAGGCTCGTTATCCAGTCCCCACGCGTATTCATAAAACCTTGCGCCCGTTTTCCCAAACAGTCTTTCCAAATCCTTTTTGTCGCAGGCTGCTATATCCCCGATAGTATTTATATTGTATCCGGCAAGGGATTGCGCCGTGTGTCTGCCGATGTAAATCATGGACTGGGCGGGCAAGGGCCAGACTATGCTTTTGAAATTGTCTTTGCTTATCAGCGTCACCGCGTCCGGCTTTTTAATATCGCTGCCCAGCTTGGCAAATATTTTATTAAAAGACACGCCTATGGATACGGTCAGTCCCGTTTCCTTTCTGATATCCTCCCTTAATCTGTTCGCCACTTTCAACCCGTCTCCGAAAAGCAGGACGCTTGAAGTGGTATCCAGCCAGCATTCGTCCTGCCCGAAACTCTCCACAAGGTCGGTATAGCGGATATAAATATCAAAAACGGCTCTGCTGTATTCCGCGTATTTTTTATAAGTGGGCGGAACAAAAATAATGTCGGGGCATTTCTTCTTTGCCTGCCACAATGCTTCCCCTGTTTTTACGCCGTAAGCCTTTGCCTGCTCGTTTTTGGCAAGCACTATGCCGTGCCGCTTTTCGGGGTCGCCCGCTACCGCCATGCATTTGCCTTTATATTCGGGATGTAAAAGGGTTTCCACCGAAGCGTAAAAATTGTTTATATCCGAATGTAATATTATCCTATCCATTTAAAAGATTGGAATACAACTCCTTTACCTGATTAAACAAATTTTCATTGTCGCCGTCGTTGATAATAATATCGGTGGCGTATTTTTCTCTTGTTGTATCCTGCTCCTGCAACGACATTATGCGCTTTGCCATGCTTTCGCTTATCTTGCTGCGGGATTGTATGCGCTCCAGTCTAAGCTGCATATCCGCCTTAACAAGCCATACCTTATCGAATTGCTTTTGCATATTGCTCTCGATGAGCAAGGGCACTTCCACAAAAACCATGCCTTGCGCCTCTTTTGCCCGTTGCAAAATACGCTCGTTGATAAGCGGATGCGCCAGTTCGTTCAACTTGCGCATAGCCTCCCTGTCAAAAAAGACCGTATCCGCAAGTTTTGCCTTATCAATAGTGCCTTCCCGTACCGCATCGGGGAATAAGGCTCTTATTTTTTCTATGTAAAAATCCTGCCCCATCAATTCCTTATTGATTTCGTCGGCATTGATAATATTGCCCCCAAGGGAGGCTACCATTTGCAGCACCGTCGATTTACCGCTGCCTATTCCGCCCGTAATGGCTATCAGCACTTTTTTCTCTCCTTTGCGCTAAGGGCTTTTAGTTAGCTTCAAACCAGTTTTTGCCGCTGTGCACTTCCACGTCCAGAGGCACGCTGAGATTTACCGCGTTTTTCATTTCATAGCTTAATATCTCGCTCACCCTTTCCCTTTCCTCCTCCGGACAATCCACGATAAGCTCGTCGTGCACCTGCAGGATTATCTTTGCTTTGAGCTTTTCGGTGGCAAGACGGGCGTGCAGGCGCAGCATGGCAATCTTGATTATATCCGAAGCACTGCCTTGCAGAGGCATATTCATTGCCGCTCTTTCCCCGAAAGCGCGCGTATTATAATTTTTGGACTTAAGCTCGGGGAAAAACCTGATTCTGCCCTTAATGGTGCGCACATACCCCTTTTCCTTTGCTTCTTCCACGTTGTTTTGCATATATCCCTTTACGGCGGGATATGTGGCAAAGTAACGCTCCTGAAATACCTTTGCGCCCGCCCTGGAAATATTAAGGGCGCGGGCAAGCCCGAAATCGCTCATACCGTATATTATGCCGAAGTTTATTTCCTTAGCCGCTCTGCGCATATCCCCGGTCACGTCCTCCAGTCTTACGCCCGCCACTTTGGATGCGGTAAGGCGGTGAATATCTATGCCGTTACGGTAGGCGTATAATAAATTTTCGTCGCCCGAAAGATGCGCCAAAAGCCTTAACTCGATTTGTGAATAATCGGCGGAAATCAGCACGCAGCCCGGGCTTGCGATAAACATTTTACGCAGATTTCTTCCCTCTTCTCTTCTGGTGGGGATATTTTGCAGATTGGGCTCTACCGAGCTTAGTCTGCCCGTAGCGGTAAGGCACTGCTTAAACTTGGTGTGCAGCCTGCCCGTATTTTTGTTTATCAAACTGTAAAGTCCGTCTATATACACCGATTTCAGTTTAACTATTTCGCGGTGCCTTAGCAGCAGTTCGATAATCGGATGCTCTAATTGCTCTAAGGTTTCCGCGGTCAGGGTATACCCGGTTTTGTTTTTTTTGCTTTTGGGCAAACCCAGTTTTTCAAAAAGGATAACGCCCAATTGCCGGTTGGAATTGATATTAAACTGCTCGCCCGCAATATCGTATATCTTTTGCACAATAGAGGCAAGTTCGTTCTCATATTGCGCGGACAACTCCTTCAGCATAGCTATATCCATATTAAAGCCCTGCCGCTCAATGTCATACAATACGTCGATAAGAGGCAATTCGATATTGTAATACAATTCCCCAAGCGAATACTGCTTAACCAATCCGTCCAGCATATCGTTTAATCGCAGCATGCCCGCGCAGGGATAATCAGGACTAAGCTGATATTCCGCCAGCAAATCAACCAAATTCTTATAAGTCTTGGTGGAATTGACCAGATACGCTTTAAGCAAAACATCTTCCGTCCCCTGCTGATTGAAAACAAATTCGCAATCCTTTTCCCGGGCAAAATAATACATTTCCTTTATATCGAAAAAGACCTTTTTGCAGTCCGAATCCAGCAATGGGCGTAAGCAATCCATTATCTGCTCAAAATCGCACCCGTTATCAAAAATGCCTTGCGCGCACCGCATGCTGTATTCCGCCTCATCGTTAAACGCAAAGTTGATTCTTTCCCCAAAACTTACGGCAAAGCGCTTGCTTGCTTTATGCCTCGCGATAATCTCCCGCAATATCTCGACGGAAGGAATCTCTATTGCCTTAACGATAATTTCTTCCCTTTCGGGAGCGGACGAAGCTCCGAACTCAAACCGCTCGATAAGGCTTTTGAATCCCAGCGCCTGCATATTTTCCAGCGCTTTTTCGTTTAGCACGGGATAAAAGCTCAAATCAACCATTGAGCATTCAAGCGGAACGGAGGTATCTATTGTGGCAAGTCTTTTTGACAACAGCACCAGGTCTTTGGACGCTAGCAGCTTTTGCTGAAGCGAGCCTTTTACTTGCTCGATATTGCGATAAATTGTTTCAATATCCTTATAATCGGCAAGCAACTTACGCGCGCTTACGTCCCCTATACCCTGCGCGCCCGGGATATTGTCCGATTTATCCCCCGCTATAGCTTTATATTCTATTATTTGAGCGGGCGTAAGCCCTTCCTCCGCCATAGCCTGCAAATCGTATTTTTTTACATTGGTCACTCCGCGTAAAGTATAATAAACGGCGGTAGTGTAGTCAACAAGCTGCAAACAGTCCCTGTCGCCCGTCAATATTATCGTAGGGACGGCAAACCTTTTCGCTATAGTGCCTATAATATCGTCCGCTTCATATCCTTCCTTGCTCAAAATCTTTATGCCCATATCTTGGAGCAGTCGGGATATCAAGGGCAGTTGGGCTACCAACTCCTCCGGCATAGGCTTGCGGGTGGCTTTGTATTCGGGATACTCCATTTGCCTTTTAATTTTGCCTTTATGGTCAAAAACCGCGGCGATATGAGTAGGCTTTTCCTCTTTAATCAGTCTTGCAAGCATAGAAATAAAGCCGTAAACGGCGGCTGTGGGCTGCCCCTGCGCGTTTTCCATATAAGGCAGCGCGTAATACGCCCGATACAACAGGCTGTTGCTATCCAATAATAAAATCTTAGACAATTCTTTTTCCCTTTTATTTTAAATTCAGGCTCATGTCCCCTTTCTTTATCCAGCCCAGCTTTCGAAATACTTCGCAAACAAGCAGGGAAATTACCGCGGGCAAAACAAACATCAGCAGTATTATGCCCCAAATCATAGCGCTTTTGGGAATATCCCCGCTTGCGTCGATTACTCCCAGCACGCCTACCAGTCCCGAAGTGCCCATGCCCGCGCCCACTCCGCATTTAAGCTTGAACAGCGTGGTAGCCATAGGACCTACTACGGCGCTGGCGATTATGGGAGGGATAATTATACGTGGGCTTTTCATTATATTGGGTATCTGAAGCATGGAAGTGCCCAACCCTTGGGCAATAAGCCCCGCAAAACCGTTTTCACGATAGCTTTGCACCGCAAAGCCTACCATGTGCGCGGCACAGCCTACCACCGCCGCTCCGCCCGCAAGCAGCAGCGCCTCGCTTTCGGCGTATCCGCCCATATAGATTGCTACCCATATTGCCGCGCTGGAAGTGGGCATCGTTAAAATTATGCCCATCGCGACCGAAATCACAATACCCATTATAAATGGATTCCACACCATGGCGGCGGCTATCCATTCGCTTAATTTGGTTACGAAAAGCGCGACGGGAGGGCACAAAAGCCACAATACTACCGCGCTTGTCGCAAAGGCGGTAAGCGGTATCAGCAAAATGTCAAGCTTGGTCTTGCCGCTTATCAGCAGGCAAATTTCGCAGGATATAAGCGCCGCAAGATAAGCGTTTATGGGATTGCCTATGCCTACGGTTATCGCGCCCACCCCGTTGCCGTTGGCGCCTAACAGCCCCGCCACCATACAACTGAAAATGGTCAGCTTGTCCGCCTTGAGCGCGTAAGCGATGCCCGCGCCTATTCCCGCTCCCATCAATACTTTTGCTATGGCGGCAATATTAATCAGAAATTTGGAAATTACGGGGTGAGGAATAACTTTTCCGATTTGCTCAAAAATGGTGCCCGCAATAAGAGTAGCGAACAACCCCATAGCCATACCGCTGAAAGCGTCTATAAACCACCTTTTTGCAAGCCTCTTTACCGTTGATTTTGCTTTAACTGACTCTTTCATTTTCGTTATCCTCTATATACTTAAAAAATATTTTCAGCAATTCGGGCAGTCCGCTTTTCATTAAACCTGCGTTCAACTGCTTGCCCGCGTTAATCCCGCTTCCCCCGTCCTTTTCAAATTCCTTTTTTATTGCCAGCGCAAATTCCGTCAAGCTGTATACCTTAAACCGTTCTATTTTGTATTGCCGCGCCACCTCTTCCAAAATGACAAGCAGCTTCTGAGCGTAATTCAATTCGCCGTTGCGCCTTTTTACCTTCCTGTTAAGATGCTCCAGGATTTTATCCAGAGTATCCCGCTTGGAGGTATAATTCCATGACATTGCCGCCGCTGTTTCTTTATAAAGGCCCTCGGGGAGGCTTAAAGCCTTTTGAGTAAAAAGCGAATTGTCCAAAGACCGGATATAATAATACCTTCCCGAATAATTATGTATAAATCTAAGCGCGTCGTAATAGCCCATTTTGATATTCTTCATTATCCTTTCGTTGGAAAACACCAGTGTGCCGCCTAACGGTTCCGAAGGCTGTATGTAATGCACTTTTACCGTGCTGTCCATGGGCTTTTTTATCGTCAGATTGGAGCGTTTTGTCCTTATGGCTACAATCTCTTTATACCCGCGGCGTATCAAAGGGTTTATGGGCAGATTGTCGTAAAGCCCTCCGTCGATATACCTTTTGCCGTTGATAAGCCTGCCCTGAAAGGCGGGATAAAACGCGCTGGCAAGAATATAGTCGTGCATCATACCCGCGGGTATCTCTTCCGCAAACACTTCCACCGGCTGAAACCTGTCCGTAAGCGATACGGTGACCAGACCGAAGTCCATATTGCTGTTGCGGATTTTGTCCTCATCGATATAGGTATGCATAAGCTGCTCAATGCGCTTGGTGGAAATGCCCCTTTCTTTAAGCGCTTTTCCTATAAGCTTGTAAAAATACTTTACGGTGCTGAATTTAATGCGCATTTTAAGGAGGTTTTCCACTTCCTCGTCGTCAATATCCATGATTTTTGAGGTTAGCGCGTTGGACCAAAGGTGATAGCATAAATCTATATCGCCCTGCGCTACCATGGCGGCGTTAATCGCGCCTATGGAAGTGCCGGTTACGCCGTCAAATTTATAGCCGTTTTCGTATAGTGCCTTTATCGCTCCCACATGGTAGCTGCCTTTGGCACCGCCCCCTTCCAATACCAAACCTCTCATGTTTTTCTCACCTTATTACGCTGCTATCTTCGCCCGACGTCGGCGGGGCGGCGGGAGTTTTGGCGTAATTCCTTACTACTGTAAAATAAAATACCGCAAGCCCTGCTATCAAAGTAATAACCGCAAGAAATATCCTTTTCTTCAATTTGCGGTTAATCTCGGCGTCCTCTCTTGCCAACTCGTCTGCCTCGTTATTGTCCCCATTAGGTAAAAGCGGCTCATCGAAAAGAACCGCTTTTTCATCTTCACTCTTGCGCTCCTCCGTTGTATTGGCTTGATAATCGGAGCCCGAATTATTTTCCATTTTAGTATCCCCTTACTTAATAATTACACGGAATTTGAAGCTGTGAAGCTCCCCGCGCTTAATCTTGTACTGCGGTTTAAGCATAGCTATGGCGGGCACGTCCCCTCCCACTCCGCGCTGCTTGCCGTCTATATTCACGGTCAGGAAATTGAGTCTGTTCAACTCGTGCAGATGACGCGCGTCATCCAGCACGTCCAGCGTATAAGGGTGCACGCTTGCCTCAATGGGAGAGCCGTTGGCCTCTATCCTGATGCCGCCCTCACCGCCTACCTCCAGCCAGCGGACGCCGGTATGGTTGCCGTTTTCCTGAGGCATGAGGTAATCGTGTATAAAGTCATGCGCCTTGCCGTCATAGACGCCCAGATACGCGCTTGTCGCGCGGTCGATGTAATTCTCGTGCGGGCCCTTGCCGTAAAAACGGACGCCGTCCACGCCTTCACGCAGAGCGAAGGTAAAACCGTACCTCTCCATATTTTTATACGGCACTACGTCCATGCCTATATCAAAGCAATCCGAACTTCCGAAAGAGTAATATGTGGTGAGCTTCTTTAACAGAGGCATTTTCCATTCTATCCGCACGTTGGTATACCCGTTTTCGCTCTCCACGTGCACCCGCTTGGGTCTTAAAAATTTCTGGGCCAGTTTAAACTGTCCCATGCCCGCGACAAATCTCAAAAACTTGCCCGGGAAATGAGGGAAAGAGTCGTTGTCTATGGTAGCCCTGCAGAATTGCGGGAAAATGCCGTCCCGCAGCCTTTCCTGCCCGTCTTTGATGATATTGGTCAATCCGCCTGATTTTTTGTCTATTACCACCTGCAAGTCCCCGGCGTTAATGACCACTTCCACAATAGTGTTGGAAGCGATAAGACTGTCCCCTTCCATTGCCCTTACCGCTAAGGCGTGCGGGGCAAGCACAAATTGCTCGCTTGCAACGATATGACCTTGGGGAGAATAAGCGTTGGCGGACTTTGTGAGCAAATATACGTTGAGCAATGCCTCTTTATCGCAATTGCCTTTAATCGAAAAAGGTAAATCCACGTTTACGCTCTCGCCTGCGGGCGCGTCCGGGCAATCCATTGTCACCCTTTCTTTTGGCTCCCCGTTGTATAAAAGTTCCATCTTTAAATCAAAAGCGGATAAATCGGTAAACATATACCTGTTCTTAATCGTCAGGGTATTGTTATTTAATATAAAATCCACCTGCTGATATTGTTTTTTGACCTCGTACAGGGAAGGATTGGGACTGCGGTCCGCTCTGAAAATGCCGTTAAAAGCAAAACTGCCCGAATTAGGCTTGTCCCCGAAGTCGCCGCCGTAACGCCATTGCGTCACGTTGTCTTCCACAACCTTAATGGACTGGTCGGCAAAATCCCAGATAAAGCCGCCTGCCAACCTGTCATATTTCTTAAAGTCATCCCAGTAATCGCTGAAATTGCCCAGGCTGTTGCCCATCGCGTGAGCGTATTCGCACAATACAAAAGGCTTGTCCCTGTACATTTCCGGCTTGTATTTGGTGCCTGTAGGCTTCCATATCGCTACGCAATGCACAAAGGGCTTGTTTTCTCCTATCACCTTCATTTTTTCCTGTCTGGTATACATATCGCTCACCACGTCGCTTACGTCGGCGGTAGTGTCCGGATGATAATGTATAAATCGGGTCTTGTCGATAGCAAGGGCGGCTTCCTTCATTTCCCTGAAGGCGGAGCCGAATCCGCTTTCGTTGCCCAAAGACCAGCTTATAATGCAGGGATGGTTTTTAAAAGTATTGACCATATTGCGCATGCGGTATACGCAATTGGCTGTCCATTTTTTGCTGTTGCGGGGAATCATAAACGCCAGCCCGTGCGTCTCCAGATTGCATTCCGCCATAACCAGTATGCCGTATTCGTCGCACAAATCATAGAAGAAACGGGAATTGGGGTAATGCGCCGTGCGGATGGCGGTAATATTGTTTTTCTTGCACAGTTCAATATCCGCTTTGGTAATCTCGTAAGGTACCGCATGACCGTAATCGGGATGAAAATCATGCCTGTTGACACCGCAGAATTTTAAGGGTTTGCCGTTAAGCAGTATAAAAGGCCCTCTGCCCTCTTTATACGGCTCTATCTTTACCTCGCGGAAACCGAATTTGCCCTCTCTTTTATCCAAAAACCGCTCGCCGTCAAAAAGCGTAAGCGAAACTGTATAAAGATAAGGGTGCTCATGCGACCACAGCTTAACGTCCTCCTGCAGGTGGGAAAACTTTACATACGCCCTTTTGCCGTCCTCCAGCAAGCCTATTCTTACCTTTTCCTCGTAAACCGTCTCGCCCGCTGCGTCCTTCAGGGCGCACACAAGAGAGGCGTCGTTCGCCTGGGAGCGCAAGGACTCCACGTTTGCCTCCAGTAAAAATTTAGCCCTTGAGTAATCCTCGCCGAATTCCGAAACGGCGTAATAATCGGCTATCTGCACTTTGGGCTTGAATATCAGAAAGACATCGCGGAAAATGCCCGAAATGCGCCAGAAATCCTGATCTTCAAGGTAGCTGCCCGTGCAATAACGGTAGACGGTCACCGCCAGCTTATTGGTGCCGACTTTAACAAAACGGGTTATATCGTATTCCTGGCAACCGAAAGAATCTTCGCTGTAGCCCACAAATTCTCCGTTTACATAGACTTCGCCAGCGGAATTGATGCCGCCGAAATTAATATAGACGTTGTCCTCGGTGCTGTCCATCTCAAAAAAAGTGACATAACATCCAGCGGAATTAAGCTTGTCCTTTATATGCGGTATCCTGAAAAAATTTAGGCTCTCAACCGCGTAAGGGTATTTTACATTGGTATAAATCGGGG
>JBMNTS010000007.1:0-60701 GCA_050945855.1 Christensenellales bacterium
TATCCATGGTTTCCGTAGCAATGTGCTTGGTGTCGTCCAGCGCCTCTTTTGCCGTTAAATACAAAGGCGTATTTTCCTCCAGGTTAAAGTCGCCTGTCAGAATAGCGGGCGTTTGTTGCGCTTGTATACGCTCGAGGATAACGTCCAGTCCGTTTTCGCGGGCTAAGGCGGATTTATGGTCAAGATGCGTATTAAAATGAGTGATAATCTTACCGCTTTGGTTATGGCGCAGCACCGCGTAAGTGCAAATGCGGTAGCAGGAGGAATTCCAGGAAACAGACATTTTTTCCGGTGTTTCGGAAAGCCAGAAAGTGCCGCTGTCTATTAAGGTGAATTTGCTCTTTTTGTAATAGATGGGATTGGATTCCGAAAGCAGCCACATGTCTCTGTTTTGGCTTACTTTTGCGTATTCCGGCAGATTTTCGTCCAAGTAAGGACCTTGTACTGTGGTGACTTCCTGCATGCCGATAATATCCGGATTATGGCTTTTGATATGCTTAATAAGAGGTGCCTGGCGCCTGGCCCACAGATCAACGGGAACGTTGTCAAAATTAAAGCAGCGGATATTATAGCTCATTACCGTAATTTCATTAGGCACAGGCTTTGCCGTAACCAGTCCGAAAGCCAACGCGCCGAGCAAACAAGCAACAACAAGAATTTTCAGTATAGCCGTTTTCATTTTTATTCCTTTTGCCGTTTTTTATATTTTAGCACGGCATGCGCCTTTTTTCAAGACAAGCGTCGGCAAACAACGCGAATTTTCCCTTTAGCTGTAGCAGGTCCTGTTGATGATTATCTTTTTGAGCGCATCGGACAATTCGTTAAAATAGGCGCAATATCCCGCTATGCGCACCATAAGGTATTTATGCTTTTCCGGATTTTCGTACGCTTCCAACAATATCTTGCGGTCTATTACATTGGGCTGCAGTTGCATGCCTCCCGTCGTCAAAAAGGTTCTGAAGACGGAAGCAAGATTTTCTATGCCGTTTTCGCCCTGGAAGAGCGCGGCGTCTATGGTAAAGGTCACCGTTGTGCCGTTTACCGCGAAATCGGTAAAATTGACCTGCGATATGGCGTTTAAGGCGGGCAGCAAATCATTTTGCTCCATCTGGTAATGAGGGATAATGCTGTTGGCAAACGGCACTCCCTTGGGTCTGCCGGAGGGCAGAGCCTGGCAATGTTCGCCGTATATGTCGTTTACGTTAAGCGCGTAATATCCGGCTGTATACTTGCCGCCCCTTGTGCTCTCTATGCCGGCTAAGGTCTTATTGTATATTTCCATAACCTTGGTTACCCACAAGGCGGGATATGGGTCGGAGTCGTCCCCGTATTTGGGTACGGCGTCCAGATCCTTCTTGATTTTTTGGTTTGCCTTGCCTTGGAAGTTTTGGTCTATAGCGCGCAAAATCTCTTTGAGGGTGTATTTCTTTTGCTTGAACACCAATTCGTCCACGGCATACAGGGAGTCGGCGACGTCGGTAATCGCGATGCCTTGAATGCCGCTGGTATTAAAGTACGCGCCTCCCTCGTTTACGTCTTTGCCCGTTTCCAGACAATTATCAAATAAGGTGGACGCAAGCGGAGTAGGCAAATATTTGGCAATCAGGGCTTCTATCCTTTTATGGTCGCGCAATATCTTTTCCGCTAGATTATCAAGCCGCTCCTGAAAACGCTCAAGCAACTCGTCCATATTCTCGGGCGGGTCATAGACGTAATGACCTCTTGTCAGCTTGCGCCATTCCTGCTTACGCTCCACTTTTGCCCGCATTTTTTTGCTTAGCTTACCGTCGCCGGAAAACAGGAAATTAATCAGCTTGTCAAGCAAGAGTTCTTTTTGCTCCTTCTTGCAATAATTCCATAATTCGTGCGAGTGTCCTTTCAGAGCCTGCAGGAAGGGAAGCGCAAGATTGACGTTGGCGCAATCGGTATTGCCGTAATGGTCGTTGGAAGCGTTGGGCTCCACGCACCCCACAATAGCGAAATTGCGCGCGTGTTCTATGGTTGTGGGGTAATGGCGCATTAGCGATTCGATATATATATCATCGCTGAACATCTCGGGCATCGGGCAGCCATTGATATATATTTCCGCAAGTCTGCTCAGGTATTTGTCCGGATTTTTCTTACTTATGCGCGCCGCCATATTGACGGACAAGGGCTGAAGCTCGCAGGCGTCTATCAGCATGTAAGTGACGTCGTTTACCGCGTCGTTGCCCTCTTTGTCCACTCCTCCGAAAGTAACCGTCTGGTCTGTGGATACCGTTTCAAAAAGGCGGCTTACGTTAAGGTAGGAGTACCCGTCGTTTACCAGAATAGCCTCATCCATTTTTAATATAAACAGGCACACCAGTTCCTTGGCTTCCTCATAGCTGATACGCCCCGCCTCATAATCCTTTTTGTAATAGGGATAAAGTATCTGGTCAAGTCTGCCGAAGGAAATCGCGTTTTCGTAAGTTTCTATACATAACGCCAGATGTAAAAACAGCATGCTCTGCAGCGCCTCATGGAAAGTGGAGGCGGGGTTCCTGGGCACCCTGCGGCAAATGCGCGCCATCTTCAACAGTTCCTCTCTCCTTTTGGCGTCCTTTTCCGTTCGGCTTAAATTCAAAAGGTGGTCGGCGTATCCGTCCGCAAAGGTTTCCAAGGCTTCCAGCGCTATTATCGCCCCCTTGTAAAACTCCTGATTGTTTTCCGGATGCTCCTTCTGCTTTTGCAATACCTCTTCTTTCATGCCTGTGGTACCTAAGGCAAGCAGTTTTTCAAAATTAACCACAAAATGCGCGATAGCGGCATGATTGTTATTAAAACCCGCGTTCATAAGCGAAGAACGGGCAAGCATCAGACGGAGTTCGTTAAAGGGGGAATTGACTCTGCTGAACAGCGAGCGCTTTATCTAGAAAGGGAAAATCCGCAAATAAAAATACCATCTTTCCTTAAACGAGCATTGGAAGGATACCGGCTTCTGGCGGTTGATTCTGTAAAGGAAGGTAATATCAAGCAAGCCGTACTGCTCTTCCCACACCTGACCTGCCACACGCTTGGAAGTAAAGGTGCCCGCAAGCAACTCCTCCGGCCAAACGATTTTCTTTTTGTTTTCCAGCACGTATTTCAGCCTTTGCGCGCGGTAGATATGAGGAGAGCCCTCAAAGCCGTTTTTGCGGTAAAATCGGGTTTTTAATTTGGAAGACTCTATGCACAGCGCTCTTCCGCTGTCCCTCTGGTCCTGTTGAATCTTTTTCACTCTTTCGGTAAATTCCGCGGGCTTGCCCCGCTCCACATTGCCCACGTCCGTAGGGACAATCCCTCTCGCCTCAAACATCAGCATGCATTTTTTCAGGCTTTCCGCGCTTTGCTCCATAGAAATCTTGAGCATGGGGCGGGTAAGGTTAAGCCTTTTTGCCTTATCCTCGTAAGCGTTGTGATATTTTAGCAAATCTATCTGGTCGCAATTCATGCTCTTTAGATACCGGGTAATAGCCTCAATATTTTCTTCGGTATCGTTATACCCCGGGATTACCGCCATGCGGAAGCGGATATTGGCAGACATTGCGCGCAGCTTGGCAAGGTTGGAATGAATAAGTCCGCTGTCCTGACCGGTGAGTTCCTTATGCCGCTCCTCATTCCCCACATATTTGAAGTCCACCAAAAACAAATCTATGTAAGAAGCCACTCTTTCAATGGTGCTCCATGGGGCAAACAATGTAGTTTCTACGGAGACGTGGATGTTTTCTTTTTTCAGCTTAATCAAAAATTCTTCCAGCGCTTTGGCGTCCTGCAGCAGAGGCTCGCCGCCCGAAAGGGTAATGCCGCCGCCCGAGGCGACATAATATTTTTTGTCCCTGAGCGCGATTTCGGCAAGCTGCGAGGTGGTGTATTCCAGCAAGGGAACCGCCCCGCCCGTAAAGGAAAGACCTTCCGGATTCTGGCACCAGAGGCACCTTAATCCGCAGCCTTGAAAAAATATTGTTGCCCTTAGTCCGGGACCGTCATGTACACAAGTGCGTTGAATCTTGAAAACCCTTAATTTAGAATCTTGAGTATATGCTTTGCCCGAGTTTTTTACAGAAGTTTTATTCATTTTCCACCTCTTTTTTATTGGCAAGCTACATCGTATTCCATTATAATAATAGCACAGATTTTGGCATATTTCAATAGGCAAAAATAAAATTCAATCATAAAAAACTCAAAAATGCAGCCGCTTTTCTTAATACATTTTATTCCGCCGGAAAGCGTAAATGTGTGTGTGAAAAGCTTTTATTAAAATAATGAAGGAATTATTAATCCGCGCACTCCAGCGCGATCTCAATCATTTGCACAAAAGAGGTTTCCCGTTCCCGGGCGCTTAAAGCCTCGCCGGTAAAACAATGGTCGGAAACGGTGCATATACAAAGCGCGTTTTTAGCAAACTTCGCGGCGTTCAAATAAAGGGCGGCCGCTTCCATCTCTATAGCCAGGATTCCCATTTTGCGCCACACCGCAAGCGCTTCCCCGTTGTCGTAAAACACATCGGAGGTAAGGATATTGCCCACCTTAGGCTCAATCCCCATGCGCCTTGCCGCGCTTACCCCCTTTTCAAGCAGCGAGAAGGAGGGACAGGGCGCTATTGTCCCCGGCAAGTCATATTGGGCGGCGTAACCCGAATTGGTGGAGCAGGCAAGCGCGATGACGATATCCCTGACATTTACTCCGTCCGCCACCGCACCCGCGGTGCCCGTCCTTATTATGCTTTGCACATCGTAAAACTTAAACAATTCGTAGCTATAGATACCCATTGACGGCATGCCCATACCCGACGCCATAACGGACACAGCTTTGCCCTTATAGGCGCCGGTGTATGCCAGCATACCTCTTACCTTATTGATAAGGCGGGCGTTTTCTAAAAAATTTTCCGCAATAAATTTAGCCCGCAGCGGGTCGCCGGGCATAATTACAAAGGGGGCAAAATCACCTTTTTTTGCCTCGATATGCGGCGTCATCTACTACCTCTTTGGCTTGTTTATTCTATTATAATCTGGTCTAATATATTGTATACGTCGCTTTCCTCAAAAAGCATGGGTACGGGATAAAGCGGATTTGCCTCTTTAAGCGCGCGTTGGGCGATTAACTCGTAATCCTCGCTTTTTACATCGGCAAGTTTTTCCGGAATATCCATATACTTATTAAGTTCTTTAATCCATGCTATAAAGGCGCGCGCTTTTTCCGCGTCGCTTGTGCCTTCTATTCCGATATGCTCTGCAAGCTCGGCAAGCCGTTTGTGCGCGCTTTCTCCGTAATACTCCAAAACTACGGGCAGCAATACCGAATTGGCAAGACCGTGGGCAGTCCTGTACAACCCTCCCATGGTGTGGGCTATCGCATGAACGTATCCTACGTATGCTCTGGTAAAAGCGATTCCCGCGTAGTAGGCGGCGAGCTGCATATTTTCTCTGGCGGTAATGTCTTTGCCGTTGTCGTACGCTTTTTTAAGGTTTTCCTTGATCAGCGTTATGGCAGCCTTTGCCATATTTTCCGTAAACTTTGTATTGCTCCTGCCAATGTACGCCTCCACCGCGTGAGTAAGCGCGTCCATACCCGTTGTGGAAGTGATATGTTTAGGCAGCCCTACCGTAAGCAGTGGGTCCAGCACCGCGTAATTGGGTATCAGAGAAAAATCGTTAATGGGGTATTTTTCGTGAGTTTCGCTGTTGCTTATGACGGCGGCGAGAGTGGCTTCACTCCCCGTCCCCGCGGTAGTGGGCACCGCAAAAAAGAGCGGAGTGGATTTAAGCACCTTAAACAGCCCTTTCATTTTGGATACCGGCTTATTGGGTCTTGCGACGCGCGCGCCCACGATTTTTGCGCAATCCATGGGGGAACCGCCGCCCAGGGCAATTATCGCTTTGCAGCCCTTTTCTTTATATACTGCCAGCGCCTCTTCTATATTGTCTATGGTAGGATTCGGTACCGTGCTGTCGTATATGGCGTAAGCAATGCTTTCCTTTTCCAACCCCTTTGTAAGCCCGTCCGCAAGCCCTAAGGACATTATCATCTTATCGGTAACGATAAGCACATTGTCTATGCCCTTTTCTTTAATAAAGGCTGGCAACTTCGTGATGCTGTTTTCGCCCTCGATAAGTTCGGGCACTCTCCAAGGCAGGATTGCGGAAGCAATGCGGAATACGCCCTGATAAGTTCTGCACCATATTTTATATAATTGATTCATAAACAACTTCCTCTTTTTTCCATTTTTTTTATTATATCATTATATGCGCGAATTTTCAAGATAAGAAAAATTTATTGTAAAAAAAAGCCTTTTAATCCCATTAGTCCGCATAAATTCGCCTTATATTAAGATATTAAAGAAAAGGTGAACGAATGAAAAGCGACAGAATCTATCTTGCCTCCCCCCACCTTAGCGGCAAAGAAATGCAATTTATCAAACAGGCACTGGACTCCAACTGGGTAGCGCCTTTAGGCGAAAACGTGGATATGTTTGAAAAGGAGGTAGCCTCTTATGTGGGCGTAAAGCACGCCGCCGCTCTTGTCTCGGGCACCGCCGCGATACATCTGGCGTTAAAATGGCTTAATGTGCGGGACAACGAGTACGTGTTTTGCTCTTCGCTCACCTTTTCGGGCAGTTGCAACGGCATTTTATACGAAAGGGGTACGCCGGTGTTTATCGACAGCGAATACCAAAGCTGGAATATGTGCCCCGACGCGCTAGAGCGCGCGTTTGAGTGGGCAAAAAGCCAGAACAAGCCGCCCAAAGCGGTGATTGTGGTAAACCTGTACGGACAAAGCGCGGATTACGATAATATCCGCGCGATTTGCGAAAGGGAAAACACGCCTATAATAGAGGACGCGGCGGAAAGTCTGGGCGCGACCTATAAAGGAAAGCAAACGGGCAGCTTTGGGGAGCTTTCCGCATTGTCCTTCAACGGCAACAAGATTATCACTACTTCGGGCGGCGGAATGCTGCTTTCCCAAAACGGGCAGGCAATAGCCAAAGCCAGATTCTGGGCGTCTCAATCCAGAGACGCTTTTCCCTATTATCACCATACCGAATTAGGCTACAATTACCGCCTCAGCAATATTTGCGCGGGGATAGGCAGAGGGCAGCTGTCCGCTCTTGAGGAGCGGTTAGCTCAAAAAAAGCAGATTTATATGCGGTACAAGCAAGCGCTTGCCGGCCTGCCCCTGCGCCTGATGCCTGTGCCGCAATGGAGCGAGCCTAATTATTGGCTGACCGCCGCCACCATAGAAAAAGGGTGCGGCGTGACGCCGCATGCGATCATTCAAAAATTAGCCGAGCACAACATTGAGGCAAGGCATATCTGGAAACCTATGCACCTGCAACCCATATTCGCAGGCTGCCCTTTTTTTAGCCGGGATAAAGAAATAGTGTGCGAAGATATCTTTTTGCGCGGATTGTGCCTGCCCTGCGACACCAAAATGACACCGGAGGAACAGGACATGGTTATCGAGGAGGTAAAGGGGTGCTTTAACAATGTATGAACGGTTTTTTAAGCGGGTATTTGATATTGTTTTAGCCCTTATTACCCTTGCTTTGGCTTTGCCGTTTATGGCGCTTATTACCGTTATAGTCAGGGTGACTATGGGTGAGCCGATTATTTTCGCGCAAGACCGACCTGGCAAGGATGGAAAGCTCTTTAAGCTATACAAATTCCGCACGATGACAAATAAAAAAGACGAGTACGGCAGGCTGCTCCCCGACGAGGAGCGGCTGACAAAGACGGGCGCTTTTTTGAGAAAAACTTCTTTGGACGAGCTGCCCGAGCTTATAAATATCCTTATAGGCGATATGAGCTTTGTGGGCCCCAGACCCCAGTTGATTAAGGATATGGTGTTTTTTACTCCCGAAATTATGCGGCGGCAAAGGGTAACGCCGGGGCTTACCGGGCTTGCGCAAATCAAAGGCAGAAACGACATCAGCTGGGAGCGAAAATTTGAGCTTGATATGGAATATATATCCGAAATTACCTTCCTACGGGATTTAAAAATACTTTTTCTTACTTTTGCGGCGGTGTTTTCCGCCCGAGGGGTAAGCACCCAAGGCATGGCGACGGCGGAGGATTACGGGGATTATCTGTTGCGGACGGGCAAAATCTCCGAAGAGGAATACGAGGAGAAAATGAGTAAATTAAAATGAATAAGTTCAGCGTGGCTATGGCGGTATACCGTGGGGACAATCCCGAACATTTCAAGCTTGCCTTGGAAAGCGTATACAATCAAACCGCGCCGCCGGACGAGGTGGTATTGGTTGTGGACGGTCCCGTTTCTTCGGACACGGAAGAGGTGATAAACTTTTTTTTATCCCAAAAAGATAATCTTAAGGTAAAGAGGCTGGAGCGCAATATGGGACACGCCGCCGCGCGCAGGGCGGGGCTGGAGCTTTGTTCTAACGAATTGGTGGCATTGATGGACGCGGACGATATCAGCCTGCCCCATAGATTTGCCGAGCAGCTTTCATGCTTTGAGCAAATGGACGATGTAAGCGTATTGGGCAGTCTGATTGCGGAATTTTCCGAAGAGTCCGCGCCCGATTTGGTAAGGAAAGTGCCGGAGAGGGACGGGGAAATAAAAAAATATCTTAAAAGCCGCTGTCCTTTCAATCAGGTCAGCGTAATGTTAAAAAAAAGCGAGGCGGAGCGCGCGGGAGGGTATTTGGATTGGTATCATAACGAAGATTATTACCTTTGGATAAGGATGTGTCTGAACGGTGCCGGATTCTACAATCTGCAAAAGGTGCTGGTTTATGTCCGCGCAGGCAAGGCATTGTACGAGCGCAGAGGGGGGTGGGCTTACTTTGTCAGCGAATACCGCCTTCAGAAATATATGCTGCAAAAAGAGTTGATTTCCCCCCTTAGGTTTTTTGCCAATATCGGCATAAGATTTGCGGTGCAGGTAGTTATGCCCAACAGGCTGCGGACGGCGTTCTTTCGGCGTTTCGCGCGAGAAAAAGGGGAGTAAACACGCCATATTATCCACATACTATCCGAGGGGAAGCTATGAAAATAGAAGTACTGGTGTCCACCATGTATCGGAAAGATTTTGATTTAATCAAAAAAATGAACATAAAGGGCGACGCGGTAATTATCAATCAAACGGATAAGGACGGTTACGCCGAGGCGGATACCGAAAAGGGCAAGGCAAAATTCATTTCCACTACCGACAGGGGGCTTAGCGTAAGCCGCAACGCCGCGATTAAGGCGGCAAGCGGAGAGGTATGCCTTATCGCGGACGACGATTTAAGATATGCGGACGATTATATTGAAGGAGTTAAAAAGGCTTACCTTGAACTGCCCCGCGCGGACATTATAGTTTTTGACGTGTTAAGCCTTAATCCCGAACGCCCGGAGCGGGATTTCGGAAACAGAATTTTCAAACTGGGCTTCAAAAGGGCGCTTCAGGTTTCCAGCTACAGAATTTCTTTCAGGCCGGAAAAAATTGCGGAAAAGAATATTACCCTCAATCCCGTTTTCGGAGCGGGCGCGAGATTTTCCATGGGTGAGGAAAATATCTTTATGCGGGAGTGCTTAAAAAGAGGGTTAAAGGCGTATTACTATCCTTACCGGATTGCGGAAGTTACCCATGAGCAATCCACCTGGTTTGCGGGCTATACCGATAAGTATTTCAGGGATTTGGGCGCCGTGTATTATAAATTGTTCGGCGGGGCGTATCTGCTCTTTGCCCTGTGGTTTTTACTGACCAAAAGGCGTTTGTACTCCACCTGGATGAAAGGGCGTAAGGCAATCGGGTATATGAGGGAAGGCAAAAGGGAATATGAGACCGTTATTAAAGCTGAAAGATAATAGACTGCATTATATTCTCTTTACGCTATTCTTCTTATTTTCTTGTCTGCAGTTTGTCTACAAAAGCGGGGTGTTTTCCGTCCTTGCCTTTTTAGCGCTTATCCCATCGCTGTTCTGTCCCTTGCTCTGCCTGCCCGTAATGAGCGTATCCATGTATCTGGGCATCTTTTATATGCCTTTTGGGATACCTTTATCGCTTTTTATATATACGGTGTTTTTTGTGGGAGCGGGGATAAGGCTTGCGCGCAAAAAAAACAAGCCCGATTACCCTCTGGTCGCCGCTTGCGTTCTTGCCGCGATTTTCGCAATTGCCGCCAGCCTGTTGTCCGCAAGCAAGGATATGTATTACGCGCGCGATTTGGTTACCAGCATAGCCATCCTTATAATGTTTTCCCTGTATAGGACAGAGCAGATAACTCACCTTACCCGCCTGCTGTTTTTTGCCGCTTCTCTTTTTGCAATATTTAATTTTGCCCTATATTTATCCGATAACCTTGTTGCCGTCCAAAGCAGGCTTACCGTTACCCCCTCCATCAACGTAAATTCTTACGGAATCGCGCTAGCCCAGACCGGGGTAACTCTGGTTTTCGCGACTTTGCGGTTAAAGAAATACTATCTTAAAGCAGCTACCGCCCTTTTATTTATTATGACCGCTTACCTATTGTTCTTGACGGGCTCCAGAACTTCCGCCTTATCCCTATTTATTACGGCGGCGCTGGTCATGTTCTTTGCCCCCGACCTTAAAGCGGCGGTAAAAGCGGCAATCTTTTCGGCGGGGCTTATTTCGGCGGCGGCGCTGTTTTTTTTCACGGATATATTTACCGTCTTTTTAGGCAGGCAGGGCGGATTTTCGGGCAGAACGGATATCTGGCGCGCGCTGATTTTCCATATAATCCCCTCTAATTTTTGGTTTGGAATCGGCTTTACGCCTGCGGATATGGGGGTAATGCTTGCCCGCTACGGCGCAAGAACTTCTTATGCGCATAATATCGCGCTTGCCGCGCTTGCCGGAGGGGGAATATTTTTTGCTCTTGCACTTTTTGCGGTGATAATCATGTGCTTTCGCAAGGCGTACCTTGCCGCGCGCGCCTGCCCGCTTGCCGGACTGCCGCTTTTTTTGCTATGTTCCCTATTGCTGACGGGGATTGCGGAGGATATTTATATTTCCAAATTCTTTTGGTGCGTGATGGGCTGGGGACTGGCTTACTACAATTCAGTTACCCTTAAGGAGGAAGTATGTCCTGCCCTTTAAGCATAATCGTACCCGTTTTTCAGGCGGAGCGGTTTCTGGAAAAATGTATAAACAGCATCCTTAACCAGAGTTTTACCCGCTTCCAGCTGATATTGGTCAATGACGGAAGCACGGACGCAAGCGGCGATATTTGCGAGAGGGCGGCGCGAAAGGACAAGAGGATAACTATCTTACATCAGCAAAACCTGGGCGTGGCAAAAGCCGTTAAAAACGCGCTTGCTTACGCGGAAGGCAAGTATATCGGCTTTGTGGACAGCGACGATTTTATTGACAGGGATATGTACGCAAAACTTATGGAAAAGGCGGATTTATGCGATATTATAGCCTGCGCGTGGAATGAGGTAAGAGATGACAAGGTGATGCCTGCGCCGCTTGCCCTCCCTTCGGGGTATTACGATAAGAACAAAATTGAAAAACTGATTTATCCGACGCTTATGGAGGGGGAGGGGGATATAGAATACGCCGCCCTTAAAATATCCCGGGTAAACAAGATATATAAAAGGGAGCTGATACTGGACAATCTATCATATTACAAAGAGGATATAAAAGACAGCGAGGATTACTCCTTTTATCTTGCCGTTATGCTGGACGCCCGCAGCGTTTACGTGCTGCAGAACGAATATTTATATAATTATGTCATTCATAAAAATTCCACCACCGCAAAACCCGATAAAAACTACTGGGCGGAAAGTCTTGCGTGTATACGCAACCTGCATTCCATATCGCAAGCCAAGGGAAAGACTTTCCTTGCGCCGCGCATAGACTTGCTTGCCGCGCGTTTTGCCACGGTTGCCCTTGCCCGCAGCGCGGCGCTGCAAAAAAGGGAGGCTTTGGAGCGGGCAAAGGAGATTTTGTCCGCTCCAGAAGTAAAGCGCGGGCTTGCCATTCCCTCAAAATCCAAAGACAGCAGGGTGCGCTTATTGCTCGCGCTTATGCGCAAAGGGAAAACAGGCGCGATTTACGCCTTGTCCCGGCTTTATAAACTGATTAAAAGCTAGCTTCTTGGCATACTAAGGCAAAGGAGTCTTTATGGGAGAAAAGTTCAGGACAGGCTATACTACCGGAGTGTTTGACCTTTTTCATATAGGGCATCTGAATATCTTACAGCGGGCAAAAGAAAAATGCGAGTATCTGATTGTGGGAGTAAGCACGGATGAACTCACCCAAGAGTACAAGGGCAGACCGCCCGCCATACCTTTTGCGGAACGCATCAGGATAGTGGAAGCAATCAGATACGTGGACAAAGCGGTTGCGCAAACGAGTATGGATAAGCTTGCCGCCTGGCAACGGCTGCGCTTTGACGTGCTGTTTCACGGCGACGATTGGCGCGGCACCCCTTTATATAATAAATATGAACAACAATTCCGCGAGTTGGGGGTAAAAATAGTATATTTGCCGCATACGGCGGGCACTTCTTCCACCCTGCTTAACAACGCGCTGTCCTCAAAGATTAATCTAAATAATACCAATGTCTAAAATCCAGACTTTTTTTAAGTCCACGTTAGTATTCTTTATCGGCAGCGCGGCTTCCCGCCTGGTTTCCTTTTTCTTGCTGCCGCTTTATACGGGCAAAATACCCGCCGGGGATTACGGCTTTTATGATTTGACGATAACGTATATCGAACTGTTTTGCACCGTCGTGTTCTTTAACGTGTGGACTTCGGTATTGCGCTATATGTTCGACTTTGAAGGCGCACAAAAGCTGAAGGCGGTTTACGCGGGGCTGCCCGTATTCGCCCTTTCCTGCGCCCTTACCGTGTTATCGTCGTTAGCGGTAGCGTATATATTGCATGTTAAATACACCGCTCTTATTACCTTATACGCCGTTACTCTGGCGGCGTCCTATTATTATTCCTTCGCGGCGCGCGGCTTTTCTTACAACATCCTTTACGCGGCAAGCGGCTTTGTCGCCGCCTTGGTACATCTGGCGGTATCCGTAGTATTGCTTAACGTATATTCCTTTGATTATTCCGCATTGTATATCTCGTATATTGCGGGTTTTCTGGCTCAGATAATAATAATTGAGGGCAAACTGAAGCTGATAAAGAATTTCAGCGCGGCGCCTCTCCGCCTCACCTCGCGGATTTTTTCCCTTTCCCTGCCCCTCAGCGTAAATTCCGCCGCCTTTTGGTTTTTGACGGGTATCAACAAAGTGCTTGTGGTGCGGTATCTGGGCGCTTACGCCAACGGTCTTTACGCCGTCGCGATAAAATTCGGGGTTGTGCTGTCTTTTGTGTCTTACTGCGCGGAACTTGCC
The DNA here is from genome assembly GCA_050945855.1 of Christensenellales bacterium. Taxonomy (GTDB): domain Bacteria; phylum Bacillota; class Clostridia; order Christensenellales; family DTU072; genus CAYSNP01. The sequence continues at coordinate 13,319 of JBMNTS010000007.1, forward strand.
TGGCAGGAGCTTGCTTTTCTTACGGGAGCGAAAAGTGAGGATTATTCTTTTTTTTCCAAGGCGGGAGAGGTGTACCTGAAAGCGGCTTTCGCCGCCGCCATTGTTATCCTGCCCCTGATTTATCTGGTTTTTCCCGTATTTATCAACCCTGCCTATTTTGAAGCCCGCTCCATGGTTCCCCTTTATATAATAGCTACTCTTGCGGGCGTTTACTCCAAATTTTTGGGCAGCATATTCACGGGGCTTAAAAAAACCAAAACGGTGTTTTGGTCTACCGCCGCCGCCGCTGCCGTAAATTCTTTTGCCGCCGTGGCGTTAATCAGGCGTTTGGGAGTGGAAGCGGTAAACATTTCCTTACTTTTGGGGTATTTGGCAAACATCGCGATAAGGCTTATTATGCTGAATAAGGAGATAGGCTTTAAGGTCAATTACAAAATCCCCGCCTTGCTTATCCCGCCCCTTGTCTTGGCGTACATCGTATATTTATATTTGCCCGCATATATATGGCTATTTTTGTTTTTGTCCCTTCTTATCGCGTTTTTGGCGTTGCGCAAAGAGTTTTTTGCCTTGCTTAAAGGACGGAGGAGAGCATGAGGGAATTGCTTCAGCATGCCGCTTTTGAAATTCTTTGCGAGTTTGACTCCTTCTGCCAAAAGCACGGCTTAACATATTACCTTTGCGCGGGAACGCTGTTAGGGGCGGTGCGCCACGGCGGCTTTATCCCGTGGGACGACGATATAGACGTATCCATGCCCAGAGCGGATTACGACAGGCTGCTTATTCTGGGAGAGCGCTTTCCCTCTCATTTAGTCTTGATGCACCATAATAACACCGTTTACTATCCGTTGAACTTTGCAAAGCTGGTAAACAAAAACACAACGGTGGTGGAACAGGGCGGGCAGAACAATTACAATATCCGCGGCGTATATATAGATATTTTTCCCATAGACGGGGCGGGCGCGACTTACAAGCGCGCTGTGCGCAGGCGAAAGCGCGCGTCCTTATACCGTCATCTGATTCCCATTGCCGCGAATATCCCGGATAACAAAAAACGCCCATTATATAAAAGGATACTGATGTGCCTGATTCGAAAGCTGGACGCCAAACGGCTGCAGAACAGCTTTGATAAGTTTTTAAGGAAAAAACCTTTTGCCCGCCGCGCCTGGGTGGCGGTATACGTAGGTGCGTACGGTATAAAAGAAATTATGGAAAAAAGGGTATACGGCGAGCCTTCGCGTATTGCCTTTTGCGGCAGGCAGTTTAACGCGCCCGCCGACGTTACCGCTTATCTGTCCCGGCGTTTCGGTGACTATATGAGCCTGCCCCCTGTCGAAAAGCGCAGCAGCGGTCACAATTTTATTTATGTCAATCTTAACCTGCCTTTTGGCGAATATGACAAAAATATACACTTTTAATCGGTAAATCCCGCCTTTATGGTGTTTTTTACTCCCGCTCTTTACAAATGGAAAAATAATGTTATAATTATAATATTAAAACAATGGGAGCGGTAAAATGATTAAAGCGTTAAAAATAATATTGGTAGTAATTATTATAGCTGCGCTGGGGGCAATGGTGTTCATTGCGTCCTCCGACGTTCAGGTAAATCTGGAAACAAGCTGGACTCCCCCGGACTACGAGACGGAGGGCACCGTGGTGGAGGGATTAAGCGCATACGAAGTGTTTACGCAGGCTTTGGAAAATTATTATAATGCGGAAAACTTTATTTTTATGGCTTCCTTTGACTTTAAGGCGGGTCTGCCTCCCTTTGTTCTTGCAACGCAACAGACCATTGAAATCACCAAATACCAAAACGGCAAAGTATTCCATCAGGTGACCAAACAAGGTACGGGACTGGGCAAGGTCAACGAGGGCTACAGATTTTACTTTGACGGCGAAAACGGATACGAAATCAACGAGTCAAGCAAAGACCGTTTCCCCGCCTTAGGCACCGAGGACTGGTCGGGGCTGGAATACGCGGCATACGAAAATGAGGAAAAGACCTCTGCTCAGGAAGCGGAAAACATTGTCAACTTTTCCAGATATGTCATTACCCCGGAAACCCTTGCCGACACGCATAACGACAAGGTTTATCAGATGGGCGGCAAGTATTATCTCAGCCTGACCGTCAACTGTCTGGGCATAGAGACGGGTACCGTACAGAGCGTAATCGAAGAGGCGATAATTGACGGGCTGGGCAGCAACGTGGTGCCGGGTACGCTTACCTGGCTTCAGGACAGCGTGCTTACCTTGGAGATAACCAAAATAAGCGGACAGTATTATATTACCGCCCGCCGCTTAAGCGAAAAGTATCAGGCAAAGCAAGCGGGCACGGGCGCGGTCACAAGCAGCGAGCAGTATTTCTCCGGCACATACGCTTACACCGCCGGAGTCTCAACGATTACCGCGGAAGAGTTGATGAATCTGGCATAATATGAAGAGCTACAGAAAGGAATTGTCTTTTTCCCTGCCTTCCAGAAGGGGTTATGTCAACATAACCTCCGCCGTTCAGAAATGCATTGACGAGAGCGGCATTAAGGAGGGGCTGGTGCTGGTAAACGCCATGCATATTACCGCCAGCGTATTTATCAACGACGACGAAGCAGGGCTGCATGCCGATTTTGAGCAATGGCTGGAAAAACTTGCTCCCGAAAAACCGCATTCCGCCTACGCGCACAACACTTACGAGGATAACGCGGACGCGCACTTAAAGAGGCAGATAATGGGCAGGGAAGTGGTGTGCGCCCTTACGGAAGGCAGACTGGATTTCGGGCCGTGGGAGCAGATATTTTACGGCGAATACGACGGCAAGAGACGCAAAAGGGTATTGGTCAAAATAATAGGCGAGTAAAATATTCCGCCTTTGAATTACACAAAAAAGCGAAAAGCCCTGATTAATAGGGCTTTTTCGATTTTGTTTTATTCCTTTTCTCTTGTATCGGGCGTGTTCATAGTGTATAATAAGTCCGTGCGCGCAACCTAATATGGGTTTGCCGCAAAAATAAACATACAGGCAAAAAAACTATGAGAAAGAAAAGCATACAATCGCGCGCCCCGTTGGAAAAGCGGGATATCAACCTAAATGAGGGTCTTACCGCCGAGCAAATCGCGGAAAGGGAAACCAAAGGTTACATTAACGAAGCCAAAATAGGCGGTTCTAAAAGCGTCTGGGCGATTTTTTCCGAAAACGTATTTACATTTTTTAATTTGCTTTGCTTGCTGGTCTTTATTTGGATAATAACGGTGGCGGAAAGCATAAATGATTACAAAAACGCCACTTTTATGGGTATTATTGCAATTAATATTGCGATTGGCGTCATTCAGGAGCTTAAGGCGAAGCACACCATGGACAAGCTGTCCTTGCTCTCTTCCCCCGATGTAAAGGTTATAAGGGAGGGACGGCAGGGCGTTATCAAATTAAACCGTATTCTTACCGACGATATCGTGCTGCTGGAGCCGGGCGACCAGATATGCTCCGATTCCATTTTGGTGGAAGGGACGCTGGAGGTAAACGAAAGCCTGCTTACGGGCGAAAGTATGCCCATAAAAAAAGAGACAGGCGACACCTTGCTTTCGGGCAGCTACGTGATAACGGGCAAGGGCAAAAGCAGGGTAGATAAGATAGGAGAGGAAAACTATATCCAGCAGATAGCCTTAAAGGCCAAGGAATTAAAGAAAAACCAATCCGAACTGATAAAATCCATTAAGCTGATAATGCGGGTAATAGGCGTGGTGATAATACCGCTTGCCGTACTGTCCTTTTTGAACAATTACAACGCTCAGCTTATGGAATTAAACAAAACGTCCGGCGTAATCGAGGCGGGCAACGGTTTTCTTCAGGCATTAAAATTCAGGGACGCTTTTGCCGCGGCGCATACCGCCCAGGAAATGAGCGCCGCATACAAGCAAGCCGTTTTTTCCACCGCGGGCGGTGTAATAGGCATGATACCGGTAGGAATGTTCCTTTTGACCTCCGTCGCTCTGGCTGTGGGCGTATTGCGGCTGTATAAGAAAAAAGCGGTAGTGCGGGAATTGTATTCCATAGAAACGCTTGCGAGGGTAAATATGTTATGCCTTGACAAGACGGGCACCATTACCGACGGCACAATGAACGTCAGCAAGGTTATAGATTTCGCCTGCGAAAAAAAGGGATACCCGGTAGGCGACATAATAGCCTCCATGCAGGCGGCGCTGGACGAGAACAACCAGACGGCCATAGCGCTTAAGAACTACTTCAGAACGGATAATATAATAAACGCGGTTTATACCATAGCTTTTTCTTCGGAAAGGAAAGCGAGCGCGGTATATTTTGAGGAAATAGGGCTTTGCGCGCTGGGCGCGCCCGAATATATCGGCAAAAGCTTACCCCAAAAAGTGCAAGGCGAAATAGAGCGTTACCAGCAAAGGGGCTACAGGTGTTTATTGCTGGGTCTTGCCAAAAATAAGGCGGATATAGATGCGCGGACAATACCCGACAATTGCGCTCCGCTTGCTCTTATCATAATCGAGGACAACATCAAGCCCAATGCTGCCAAGACTATTGCCAAATTTAAGGAAAACGGGGTGGACGTAAGGGTAATCTCCGGCGACAATCCGCAAACGGTAGCCGAGGTGGCAAAGCGGGTAGGCATAGAAAACGCGTATAAATATATCAGCCTGCAAAACCTTTCCGACGCGGAAATAAGGACGCTGGCAATGGACTACACGGTGTTTGGCAGAGTCAATCCCGCACAGAAAAAACTGCTTATCAGTATTTTTAAGGAAAACGGAAAAACGGTGGCAATGACGGGGGACGGAGTAAACGATATCTTAGCCTTAAAGGAGGCGGATTGCTCTGTGGCTATGGCAAACGGCGCGGAGGCGACCAGAAATATTGCGCAGCTGGTGCTTATGGATTCCGACTTCGGCTCCATGCCCGCGATAGTCAATGAGGGCAGACGGGTTATCAATAACGTGCAAAGGTCGTCAAGTTTGTTCCTCACAAAGACGCTGTTTTCCTTTTTGCTGCTTATAGGTGTCTTTTTGTTGAAGTTAAGTTACCCGTTTGAGCCTGTTCAGCTTACCTTTACCAATTTGTTCGTTATCGGTATCGCCTCCTTCGTGCTGGCGCTGGAACCCAACAAAAACAGGATAAAAGGCAAGTTTATCAACAATATTCTGAAAAACATAATCCCGCCCGCCCTTTCTATGGTGGTAAGCATACTGATCATTGTATTGCTTAAGGAAAAGGGGCTGCTAAACGTCAGCCAGGGCGAATATGACACCATAATTACTTATACCTTTTTCGGCAACTTTATGCTGGTGCTTTACAATGTATCCCGCCCCTTCAATTTAACGAGGACGATACTGATTATCACCATACTGCTGCTTGCGGCGGGTTGCGCTATTATTATGCCTCTGCTGCCCAATCAGGACCTTAATATGTTTAATTTATACAGATTGGAAAGCCTGCTTTCCGTTACCCTTATTCTTTCGCTGATATTCCTGGCTGACAATGTTATTAAGGCGGTGGATTATATTATCAAACGGATTAAGGGTAAGCCTACGGGCGACTTTAGCAAGATGCGACTGGTGGAAGGACCGGATGATAAAGATTATCTGGATTATCTGGCTTACCTCAATCAGGCGGAAGCGCAAAAAGAAAAGGAAGAGTAAAGACAAAGGGGAGATTATGACAAAAGCGGAAAAAGCCATGACGCTTACGGTAATAGGCTGTTACGGAAAATACCCCGCGGGCGGGTACGCTACCGGTTGCTATCTGTTGCAAGGCGGAGGCAAAAACATTGTTATTGATATGGGCAGCGGCGCCCTGTTGAAACTTAGCAAATATATAGACCCTTTTAATATAGACGCCATAATATTGACGCATTTGCACGGCGACCATATAGCGGATATATTTGCTTATAAAAATATCGCGTTGGAGAGAAAAGCGGGGCAGGCGAAAGTCCGGCTTTTTGCGCCTCCTTCTCCCGGCATAGTATCGGACGCCATACTGGACGGCAGCTTTTTTGATTATTCCCCCCTTGAAAGCGGCGGCTTTAATATAGGCGATATCGAATGCCACGCGTATAAAATGACTCATCCGCTGGAGACCTACGGCATCAAATTTTCGCTTGGGGAAAGCGTATTTTCATATACTTCGGATACCCTGGACAACCCCAACCTGCCCCCGCTTATTGACGGGGCGGGGCTGATTTTGGCGGACGCCTGCGTGCTTGAGCAAGAGTTTAACGAAAACAGCAAGCATATAGCGGTGGGAAAAATCAGCCGTCTTACACAGGGAAAACCTTTGATTCTTACGCATTTGTTTTACGGCAAGGAAGAAAAAATCTTAGCGGAAGCAAGGCAGTACAACAGTCTTGCAGTGCTTGCGCGAGAGGGTTTGAGTATTAGGATATGAACAAAAGGGTACTTAATTATCGCCCTGCGGTTGTGGCTTTTCTGGCTTGCGCCGGCGGAGTGCTTTCGGCTGCATTAAGCGTGAAAAGCTTTATCTGGATTGTTCTTTTTATCTTGCTTGCAGCAGGCTGCGCGGTATGTCTGATCAGAAAAAAGCATAAGGTGTTTTTTGCTCTTCTTTTTTCACTTTTGGCCTTTTCAAGTTTTATTATAGCGTGGGAAAAACACTCCGCCCCTGACATAGATGTTCAGGATAAATACATATTGGGCAGAGTATGCGCGGTGGAAAGAGAGCGGCAGAGCGGGACCGTTTACATTTTGGAGAATGTCAGCTACGACACATATCCTTTAAGGCATAAGACACTGCTTATTTGTTCGGACGGCGCGGTGTTTGAAGTGGGCGACAATGTGGCGGTATACGGTGACATCAGCGGCATTGAGCCGAACTTATTCGACAGCTACGGGGCAAAATTGCTTACGCGCGCCGTAAGATACGAGGCGCAAAGCGAATTTACCGTTTCCCGCGATAATGGCAAGCTGAAATTGTTTGAAAAGATTAAGGCGCATATTTACGGCGATATGGAAAAATATTTGCCCTTTGACACCCAAGGTATAGCCGCGAGCCTGCTTTTCGGGGATAAAAGCTCATTAAGCGACTTTGATGCGCAAAATTTTAAAGTCAGCGGGCTGTCGCATATTTTTGCCGTAAGCGGTTTGCACGTGGCCTTTTTTGCCGCCTTGCTATTTTTCTTTTTCAAAAAACTTAACCTAAGTCCCCGTACTACTTTCTTTTGTACTTTGGGCGTATTACTGTTTTACGGTGCCCTTTCGGGCTTTGAGCCCGGCGTAAACAGAGCAATCATAATGACTTTGATTGTGTCGGCAAGCACCTTGTTTTATAAAAGAGTAGACCCTCTCAGTTCCTTATGCGCCGCCGGCATAATACTGCTGATAATAAAACCGTTTAACCTGTTTGATATCAGTTTCCTGCTCAGCTTCAGCGCGGTGGCGGGCATAGCCGTATTTTACGGGGATATCCGCATGGCTTTTTTAAAGACCAATAAATCGGGGGATTTTGTATCCTCTTCGCTGGCGCTCAGCCTATCCGCCAATTCCCTGTTGCTGCCCGTTATCGTCAACGCCTTTAATGTATTCGCTTTGTATTTCTGCATCGCCAACCTGATAGTGCTGCCCGTGGTGTCCCTTGCCTTTATAATGCTGATTTTATCCGTAGTTATCAATGCGATTCTCCCTTTTACGGGCGCGCTTTATAAAATTGCAGGATTGCCCCTGTATGCCTTAAGGCTGCTTTCTTCTCTTATTGCCTCCCTGCCGCTTGCCGAAATCGAGGTGGGTGGAATGGGAGTGATTACCTTTTTCTATATCTCCGTTCTGCTTTTGAACTCCAAGTTTTTTATGCTTCCCAAAGAAAGAAAATTAAGATACAGCGTCGCGTTAATTTTCTGCTTCATATTGCTGGAGGCAATTTTATAAATAATTTGCAAAAAGCGGCAAAATATAGTACCATAATAGGTATGAACGCGAAGGCAATTAAGGCGATAGACATTTACAAGCATAAATTATCCAAGGGCATATTCTATCTGGAAACGGAAGACTCCTATTGGGAGGAGTACGCCCTGGGTTACTTTGAAGCCCTGATACCGCCCGAGGCGAGGGACTTTGACTATGCAAAACTTATAGAGCCTGCCTTCGGGGAGATTATGGAAAGGGCCGCAAGCAACCCTTTGTTCGGGGATATCCTTGTCACAACAGTGATTAATTTCAATCAAAAACTGACGGATGTCCAAAGGAGGGATTTGGCGGAATTTTCGGTGCGGCTGCCCGAGGGCGTTTTTCTTGTTTTCGGTTCCTGCAAAGGGTTGATTGCCGCGGATAAGGCGTTTATGGCTCCCATTACTGCACAAAAGGCTACCCAAAGCGAACTTATTGCGCATATTCATCAATTATATCCCAACGCCGCGGACAACGGAGCAATAACAAAGCTTATTGATTATACCGCAAGGGATATGGTAAGAATAGATACGGAGATGCGAAAGCTTGTCGATTACACGCTGGGCAGAAAAGTGAGGGCGGACGACGTTGAGCAAATGGTCGCGCCCGAGGCGGAATACAAGATATACGAGTTTTCCAACGCCATGTCCGCAAGGAGCTATCTTAAGGCTATGGAGATACTCCAGACTTTACTTTTATCGGGTTGCGGCGAAAACACTCTTTTCCGCTTGCTTATTTCTCATTATCAAAGGATGTTTTACGCCAAGACCTCTCCTTTGGGCGATCAGGAACTGGCGGCAAAACTGGGCGTCAAGCCTTACGCGGTAGCAAAGACAAAGGAAGCGGGGGCAAGGTATTCCCCCATGCAGATTATGAATATACTTAATATGCTCAAAGAAAAGGAATGGGAAGCGCGCAGCGGCAAAACCGGCGAAAAGCAAGCGTTTCAGGCCGCGGTTTCACTGCTGACGGCGTATTAACAAGGAGAAAAATGAAAAGCGTGGAAGTAATGGAAAAAATCAAAAAGGCGCCCGATATTTTATGGTATTTTGTGCTGGCGGCATCTTTGTTTTTTAAGAATTTTTATCAAGTGGGGCAAAGTCTGAAGGCGTTGCCCGAGTTTTTGGCGGAATCGGGATTAGACACGGAAATGATAGCCCAGGCGCAAGGCAGCTTTAATGAGGGGTTATTTTATGTGTTCAGCACCTTGTTCGCGTTGATGTTCTTTGAGTTTATGGTTTATCTGGCTTACAATACCTTTGCAAGGCGCCGCCTATTACTTCCGCATGTTACTCAAAAGGAGTTTGCTCTTCCCATAAGAGCTACTTATTCTTTAGGCAATATCTGCGTAGGGCTTATCAGCCTGAATTATTTTTGGCTGCCCGAATCCGCGCTCTACAGCTTTCCCCCTATTGTCTTTGCCTTTGACAGCGCGGCGTTTATATTGGCGTATCAATTGATAAAAAACAGCGGATATATTATCAGGGGCGGACTAAAGGCAAGTTTTTCCCTTTTTACCAGAACTTACGCCGGCATTGTTCTGGCGCTTAGCGTGTTTAACCTGTTAATGAGCCTGGATGGGGAAAAATATTTTCTTATGGCGCAAATTGCCAATCTTATTCTGGTCATGCTGTTTTGGCTTATCTCGGGCAAGATCACTTCCGAGCTTGCCAAAAAGGATATCGAGGATATCAACAGCATCGAGCAGGAGAAACCGCCGGAAATCTTTAAGGGCTTCGGATTCTGACGTAAGGCTTTTCTTTTGCATTTTATGTGACTAAAACCACATATTTTGTTCCCATTTGTTTGCATTAATGGGCAATTACGGCTATAATAATATTGAGCCTGCGGGATGCTGATGTTTGCTTATTGTATGCCTGAAATGGTAAAATCGTAGAAATAAAGGGAAGGGTAGCCTAATGTGTTTATTTTCGGGTTTTAATTTCGAGTCCGGTATAAAATGGGCGTTTATCCTCTTTTTTGCCGCGTTATATTCGGGCTTTTTTATTAAACGCAAAAATTTCAAACTGCTGATAGTTTTTTTGGTTATCTACTCCTTCTACATCATGCTGTTGCAGCTCAACACCAAAAGGGATGTCAGCATTCCTTTGACCTTGTACGAGATTTTTATTATGCTTTTTGTGGTGGTTGCCGCAATAGTATATCAAAATGAGTTTAAGACCTTGTTTTTTAATCTCAGCAGAGGCGCGGACAAAAGGCTTTACGTAAGCGAACTGGCGATAAGCGACGAGGATTTGCAAAACACTGTAAAAGAGATTGTCAAAGCGTGTCAGAATATGTCCAAAAACCGTTGCGGCGCCCTTATAGTGGTAGCGCCTTCCAGCGTTTCGCACCATACTCTGGATACGGGAATAGAATTAAACGCCCTGGTGTCTTATCAGTTGATTGAAAGCATTTTTAACACAAAATCGCCTTTCCATGACGGCGCAATTATCATTAAGGACAACAGAGTGCTTGCGGCGGGATGCTTTTTACCCCTTTCCCAAAATCAGAATTTAGACAAAAACCTTGGCACCCGTCACCGCGCGGGCATAGGTATAACCGAGGAGACGGATATGCTTACGATTATTGTAAGCGAGGAAAACGGAATAATCAGTATTGCGAGGAACGGCGAGTTGCGGCGCTTTATCACCATGGAACGCCTTTCCGATATACTTTACGATACTTTCAAAATAGTAAAAACCTATAAAAAGAAAAGATTTTAACACTAAGGAGACCCCATGCCGAAATGTGCCGTAACGCCTGATATTTTATTGCCAAAAAACGTGGATATGCATAAATGGGCTATCGTTGCCTGCGACCAGTTTACTTCTCAGCCCGATTACTGGCAGAAGCTGGAAGAGTTGGTGGGCAATGAGCCGAGTATGCTCAGACTGATATTCCCCGAAGTGTATTTATCCACGGACAACGGGGCGCGTATAGGAGCCATCAGGCAGGCTATGGACGGGTATATCGGACGGGGCATTTTCCGGGAGCGCAAAAACATAATGGTGCTTGTGGAAAGGGAAGTGGAAAACGGCGCTAAGCGTAAAGGGCTGGTACTGGCGGTAGATTTGGAAAAATACGACTGGCGCAGGGTAAAAGCGGCCATAAGGGCTACGGAAGACACCATTATGGAAAGGCTGCCCGTACGCGTGGAAATCAGGAAAGACGCGCAGATAGAATCTCCGCATATCCTGCTGCTTATCGACGATAAAGAAAACAGCGTAATAGAGCCCGTTTACAATAACAGAGCTAACTTAAGCAAATTATACGATTTTGACCTTAATATGGGCGGAGGGCATATTATAGGATACGAGGTAAAAGATACCGCGCCCATACTGTCCGCCTTGGAAAAACTTTCCGACCCCGAATTGCAAAAGCAAAAATACGGCTTTGACGCAGGCATAGTTTTTGCGGTGGGCGACGGCAATCATTCGCTGGCTACCGCCAAAATGTGCTGGCAGGCGATGAGCATGGGACTCTCCGAAGAAGAAAAGCTGACCCACCCCGCCCGCTACGCGCTTGTGGAAGTGGTAAACATTTATGACGACGCGCTTATCTTTGAGCCCATTCACCGCGTGGTATTCAACGGCGGGGAGGAAATCAAGGAAGGGCTGAAAAGAGCGCTTGCGCCGGGGGCGGGAATTTTGGAGCTTCTGGACAAGAACGGGGCAAGCTACATCCCCTGTTCGGGTAACGCGGCGCTGGTAATCAAGCAGGTGCAGCAATATCTGGAAAGCGTAAAAAAGGCGGACATGGAGATAGACTATGTGCATGGAGATGAGCATTTGGCGCAAGTGGTTGCCAAAAAAGGCGGTTTGGGTATCAAAATGCCTATATTTGAAAAAGGCGAATTGTTCAATTACGTGCTCAATATCGGCAACCTGCCCAAAAAAGCTTTTTCCATAGGCTCGGCGGAAACAAAAAAATATTATTTGGAATGCAAAAAGATAACCAAGGACTGACTATGAATAAACAAGAAGTAATTGTATGTAAATTCGGCGGAACTTCCATGGCGACCAAAGACGCCATACTTAACGTTAAAAAAATTATAAGTCTCAACCCCGCCCGCAGATTTGTTGTGGTATCCGCTCCCGGCAAGCGATATGACGGAGATATCAAAGTAACCGATCTGCTTTATGCGTGCTTTGAGCAAAAGCAGGCTTCGGGCAGTTGCGGACAGGCGTTTTATAAGGTCAGAGAGCGGTTTGACTCTCTTTTAGCCGACTTGGGGCTTGATATAGACCTTAGCCCTTATTACAAGGAAATTGAGGAAGGCATCAACAGAAGCGCTTCCGCCGATTACGCCGCTTCCAGAGGGGAGTATCTTGCGGCGATAGTAATGGCGGCGGTATTGGGCTACAAGTTTTGCGACAGCGCGCAGCTGATAGAGTTTGACGAAAAGGGGCGGTACGCCTCCGAGGCTACCATCGAGAAAGCTGAAAAGGAGTTAAAGGCCCAATGCAGAGTGGTAATACCCGGCTTTTACGGAGCGAAACCCAACGGGGAAATAACTACTTTCTCCCGCGGTGGGTCTGATATTACCGGAGCAATTATCGCCAAGGCGGTACAGGCGGACGTGTATGAAAACTGGACGGACGTAAACGGGTTTATGACCGCGGACCCCCGCATTGTTAAAGACCCCCTGCGCATTAACGCGCTTACATATGACGAGTTAAGAGAGCTTTCTTATATGGGCGCCAATGTGCTGCACCCTTTAAGCACCTTTCCCGTAAAGGAGAAGAACATACCCATCAACATCAAAAATACTTTTGATATTGAGGACACCGGCACATTTATCGTGCCCAATTTCGCCAAGGTGGAAGAGCGCACGGTTACCGGCATCGCGGGCAAAAGGGGCTACCATACCATATTTATCAAAAAGTCTATGATGAACGACGAGATAGGCTTCGGGCGCAAAGCGCTCAGCGTGCTGGAGGATTTGGGGATATCCTTTGAGCATTTGCCCACAGGCATAGACACCATGAGCATTATAATAGAAAACAGCCAGCTCAAGGGCAAGGAACAAAAAGTGGTGGACAAACTTCAGGAAGTATTGCGCCCCGATTACATCGAGCTTACCAGCGGTCTGGCTTTAATCGCGATAGTGGGCAGAGGTATGATTAAACGCACCGGTACCGCCGCGCGCGTGTGCAAAGCGCTTGCCGACAACGATATAAATATCCGTATGATAGACCAGGGCTCCAGCGAATTAAACATTATTATAGGAGTCAGCGAAAAGGACTGCGAAGAGGCAATCCGGGCTTTATATAACGAATTTTTCGGTCCGCATTCCTAATCTTCCAATAACAATTCGTAAATAGCTTTATAAACTTCGGGCGCTTTGTTTACCCAGTTATTATGCAGGGCAAGCGCCTTTTGTCTTTTGTCGAGGTTAAGCTCAAGCTTAAACATTTCTTTATCTATATCCAGAATTTTAAGGGATACCGTAAAGGTGTTATCCGCGTTTTTATAATAATCGCTGATAAACTCCTGCTTTACCTTCATGGCGAATTTGTCCCGCTTAAGGATTTCGGAGATATCATCCCTTAAGGATTTTGGGATATCGTTGTAAAAGGATTCCAGACAGTTGCGTCCTTCGCTGGTGATGACAAGATGCGTTTTGTTTTGTCCTGTGGCGATTTTTTTGACAAAGCCGAACTCTATCAATTCATAAATAACATGCTTGCAGTACATGTAGGGGATAAGATTGTACTCCGAAGAACATAACTCCAGCAGAATATCCTCGTCTATGGGCATTTCCAATTTGCCCAAAATAAAGAGGATAAGCAGCTTATTGTTTATATTCTCGTCGTGAATCATGCCCCCTCCCCGCTTTTACAGACAAGTACGCTCCATCAGCCGGTGGAAAAATTCCGCCGCTTTCTTCAGATCCGCCTTATTGCACCTTTCATTGATTGCGTGTATACGGGACTGGTCCTCCTCGGTGACATAGAAAGGGGTAAAGCGGTAAACGTTTTTAGTAAGCGCGTAGTAATACTTGGCGTCCGTAGCCGCTATAAAGGGATAGGGAGCGGTCACGTATCCGGGAAAAACCTCGCTGATTGTACGGGTAAGCTCGCGGTATGCGGGAGAGGTGATGTCGCTTACCTCGGTGGGGTCTATCGAGCCAGGCTGGATTGTGACCTTTACGTCTTTGCCCACAACTTTTTTGATGTGCTTTACCACATCCTCTATGGTTTCATTGGTATTGATACGGCAATTGATATTGGCAAAAGCCTTGGGCGGCAGCACGTTGGGAGCTGTCGCGCCGGAAAGCATGGTAGGCGCAAAAGTGGTGCAAAGCAGGCTTTTGGTCACGGGGTGCACTTTTGAGAACACGAATTTAAGCAAAGGGGAAAGAATATCCCTGTTAACGATAAAGAACTTGAACAGCGGTTTCATATAAGGCGCCAAAGCCTTGAACATATCTTTGGTGGGTTGCGTCCATGTCGCTTTCATAGGCGTGGTTTCCACGTCGTATACCGCTTCGCAAAGCTTGCCCACCGCGGTCCTTGCGGTGGGGCTGGAGGCGTGGCCGCCCGCCTTTTCCACTTCCAGTCCTATATCCACATATCCTTTTTCGCATATTCCTATCAACGCTATTCTTCCGTCGACGCCCACCAAACCGCCGTCAAGCACAATGCCCCCTTCGTCTATCACGTATTCAAACTTAATGCCTTTTTTAGCAAGGTGCTCCACTATATTAAGCGCGCCTTCCTTACCCGTATATTCCTCATCGTGCCCGAAGCAGCAATAAATCGTGCGCTTGGGCTTGCGGCCTTCTTCCAAAATTTTGTCCAGCGCGGCAAGCACGGCAATCATTTGCCCTTTCATATCCATACTGCCTCTGCCGTATACAAATTCGTCCGTAATTTCGCCGGAGAAAGGCGGCACCTCCCAGCCTTCGGAGGGAGCGGGCACCACGTCCTGATGCGCTAAAAAGCCCGCGGGCAAAAGCGACTCGTCCGAACCCGCTATCTTGATTATTAAGCTGTAATCGTAAATTTTTGTAACTTCCGCATTCTTAAAGATATGGGGAAACGTGTTCTCCAAATATTTGTGGTATTCCAGGAAAGGCGCGTAACTCATCCCCTCTTTGATTACGGTAACGGTAGGCACCTGTACCGCTCCGGACAGCTTTTTTGCCAATTCCTCCTCGTCAAAATCAACGCCGGTATAATCCGACTTTTCTGTTTCCGCGGGTTTTGCAAGTAATGTTCTGACAATCATAAAAATCAGCAAGCCGCCAAAAAGCGCAAGCAAAGACCATAAAAAGTATTCCATTTATTTTCTCCTTAACAAGGTTTGAGTATTGTATATTGTATACTCTTTCCTCCTCTTTTGCAAGAGAAGAGCATACTTTGCCCAAGGTGTGGGGGCAGAGTGTCTATTCGGTGATTTCGTCAATCAACAGGTTCGCTCCGCCGCCTATTGTCAGCGCGACCAGGTTGCCTCTTATTTCATAAGAAAAAACAACAGGCTCCTCTGATATCTCGTTCAATTCGTTCAGCGTTTCCACCACAGCGTCTTTAAAACTTTCCGCGTAAATTTCTTCCTTCATGCAAAAGACAGTTGATTGATCCAACCAGTTTACTAACAGGTCGATTTTGTCTATAAGGGCAGGCGCATCAAAAATCTCCGTAAAAGCCGCTATCTTTTCCGGGGTGTCCAGCACGCAATCCTCCGGATCGATATCCTCTATTTGGTATATCTCGATAAGCTGTTCTATTCTGCCCGTAAAGAAGGATTTGGTGTAGAAATTGTAATCGAATACCCATACGGCGTATAAAGTAGGGTGACCCGAAATGCCCATAGTGTAGCTGCTGTGGTCCGCATATTCCGCTTCTCCGTCAGCAGTCGTCGCCCAGCCCTCAAAGAGGTATCCGAACTTTGTAAACTCGTTTTCCGGCAGCAAAGCGGCATCGCCGGAGCGGATAATTACGGGAGCCATGGAACCCGACCCGCTGTTGGCGTCAAAACTCAGGGTATGCTCAACCCCCTTCCACTTTGCGTACAGCGTAATTTCCTGCAGCGCGTTCTGGCGGATATTGGTCAGGGTGGCAGGCATGGTGCAGTAAATGTCCGTAAACCAGCCGTCAAAGATATACCCCTCCCTTTCCGGGGTGGGGAAATTTGCTTTTTTTACCCACGCGCCGATTTTCACAACGTCCGTTACCTCGCTTCCGCCTCTGGAATCAAAGGTAACGGTATATTCGTTTTTGCTGCAGGAGCATAAAAGCAAAGGCAGCAGCAGTACCAAAAAAACGGCGATAGCCCGACCTCTTTTATTCTTCATAATAAAAACTCCTTATAGTTTTTAGGCTTGCTCCTTTTCCATACGGATAATGTTATCGGCCATAGACCCCGCTTTTTCCCACAGAACGCAAGCCTTGTTCCGCCATTCCTCAAAGCCTTCCGGCGAATCCGGGTACGCCTTATAGTGTTTTTCCAGCGCGCCCGCCACAGTTACCGACTTGAGCAGGGCTTTTACCGTCTTAAAACGGATATTGCCCGTAATTACTCCCCCAAGCACCTTTGCTCCTAAGGCAAGAATATCGCCAAGAGAAAGTTTTGAGGCAAATTCCTTATTCATGCGGGTCATAAGATCGCTTTTGAATACTATGTCTTTTTTGAACTCATAATCATTTTCACCCGCGGTAGCGTCCACCGCTCCCGTAAGAGTGGCAAGAAGATTGGCGAAGTCCGCTCCCTGCGTGCGGTTGTATCTGACGTTGGTCTGCCACAGCGCTTCCCTGGTGGGATACGCCCCGTTCTTCATAGCCTCTCCCGCCACGTCGGCGGCTATGGCGCACAGATTCCACGCCGCGGTGATTCCCTCTCCGCTGAAAGGTTTGGTAATGCAGGCGCTGTCGCCCAATGTCACAAAGCCGTCCCCCACAAAGGAATAGGGCGGCCGTCTGTAAGGCGTAGTGCCTTTTTCTATTTTCTCCAATTCATGTTCGGGCAGTTGTATTACTTTTGTAAACTTTTCAAAGCATTGTTCGGCGTATTCGTAAGACAGGTTAGCCCCTACCCCGAAAAGCGCGCCGTTGGGATCGGACTGCGGCGCCAGCCACGTTTTATAATAAGGATAATTGATAACGTGAGGCACTCTGTCCTTATCCGGGTACTTCAGCTTGACATACCGCAGGATAACGTAGAACTTGTCCGTATCCTCTATCTTAAAATCTTCCACCATAGTGGAAGGGCGCAGTTTTGTGCGTACCGCGGAGCCTATGCCCGAGCAGTCCGCCACCAGCCTTGCCTCAATCGTTTTGACTTGGCCGTCTGCTTCCGCTTTGATTCCCGAGATTTTGTTATCCTTATATATCAGGTCGACAAATTTGGTGTTGAGGGAATACTCCACTCCGCTTTCCTGCGCCCATTTCTTTAATCTTAACAGGAAAGGGTTGAGTTTCATAACGATAAAGGAATATTCGGTAAGCTTGGGATAGTTGCCGTAAGCGGAACGGCTAAGGCTTTGGTCAAACGTGCTTACGTAATCCGCATCCCCCTCCTTAGGCTTAGGCACATTGTATTTATCGAAATAATCCTTATCAATATGGAAAATATCCAATCTCTGCCCCAAAGCGTTTTCGCTGCTTCTGTCGATAACCAGTACGGAATAACCTTTCTCCGCCATCCTCTTGGCGAAGAAAGAACCCGCGGTGCCCGCTCCTACCACTACCACATCGTATTTGGATTTCATTTTTACCTCTCCGTTATTGTAATATTTTAAGTTTTTCAAAGATAACTTTTTTTACTTCTTCTCTGCCTATTGCCTGATAGACTTTAGGGTCGTACACCTTGGCGTCCGCAAGCGAAAGTCTTACCCCTTTGGTATAAGCCTGCCTCAGCTCGGTCGCGAAATTTATTTTGGCAATGCCCGCTTGTACGCATTGTATCAGCGTGTCCTCGTCCAGACCCGAAGCCCCGTGCAGCACCAGCGGCGCGCTTACCGCATTGCGCAACGCGGCAATCCGCTCAAAATCTATTACCGGCTTGCCTTTGTATTCGCCGTGCGCCGTTCCTACCCCAACCGCGACAAAATCCACTTTGCTTTCCCGCACAAATCTTATGCATTCCTCAACGTCCGTATAGGCGACTTTACTTTCCAGACCGTCTTCCACTCCCCCCACTTTGCCTATTTCGCCTTCCGCGGACAATCCCTTGCGGTGAGCGTAGCGGCAAACCTCAGCCGTTAAGGCAATGTTGTCTTCAAGCGGCAGTCGGGAGCCGTCAATCATAACCGAGGAATATCCCGCGTCCGCGCATTGTTTGCAGACCTCAAAACTGTTGCCGTGGTCAAGGTGCAGGGCAATATCTACGCCTGCTACGCTGCTCACAATCCCCGCCACCATTGCCCTCAGCGTTTTGGCTCCGGCATAGTTTACCGTGGTGTATGTGGTCTGAATAATGACAGGCGCATTAATCTCTTTGGCGCATTCGGCGACAGCCCTTGCCATATCCATGTTTTCTATATTGAAAGCACAGACCGCCTTACCTTGCTTTTGCGCGCGTTTTAATAACGTAATCGTGTTTACCAATGGCATAATTATTTCTCTGCCCAGTGATTAAAAGGATAATTATATTATACACCAAAGCGGGTGATTTTCAAGTACTATATTGAGAGGCGGTCATATTAATCGGGCAATAACACGATTTATGCCGTAAATGTTGTATAACGCCTTTATTTTTGATATAATATAAAGGCGCGATAAGGAGGCTTTATAAAAAACTTGACTTTTGATGAACCCAGGGATTATATAATCACCTTCACCAAACGAAAATTTAATCCTATCACACCTTCCGAGGAAGATATAGTGATAGAGGACGTGGCGCACGCTCTTTCCCTGCTCAGCCGCGCGGGCGGTCACAGCAAAACCTTTTACAGCGTTGCCCAGCACTGCATAAACTGCGCCAAAGAGGCAAAGGCAAGGGGGTGCAGCGAAAGGGTGCAGCTTGCCTGCCTTCTGCACGACGCTTCCGAAGCGTATATTGGGGATGTCACCAGGCCTTTTAAAAAACATCTTAAATATTATCTGGAAGTGGAAGAGAAGCTGCAGAGCGCGATATGGCATATTCTGGGAGTGACAGAGCTGACCGACCAAGAGCAAAGCAAGGTGTACGAAATTGACGACGCCCTTTTGTATTGCGAATTTATTGAGCTGATGGACGAGGTTATCTGCGAAAAGGCAAGCACACTTTACTCAAAGCCCGACTTTGAGGAAAGAGGGCATAACGAAGTGGAGAGGGAGTTTTTAGCCTTATATAATGCGCTTTTTGCCAAAGTCAACGCCTGAATTTTGCCGATTTCACAAAAAATACAAAACGGCTTGGCATAGCCGTTTTTTTATTCTTACATATTTTCGGGGTACTGTCTCATAATAAAGGTAAATTACCATCCGGAGAAAAATATGAAGAACAGAAGCTCTATTATTTTAGCTATTTTAGCCCTGATTTTGATGCTGTCGGCGTTTATGCATATAGAGAGCGCTTACGCGCTCCCTGCCGCTAAGCCAAAAAAACACGATTTCGGCTTTACGCCCACGCCCATTGACAAGAGCATCGCGGACAAGGGGGACGCGCGCGCGGCAGAGCATATTCTGCAAGTGGTGGACGCCAATCTGTCCGCCGCGCCTCATTACTCCTTTTATTCGCGCGGGGGCGGCAGCGCGGTATCCTCTTTTATGGATATGAGCGGAGAATTGGAGTACGGCATAATATTCTTAAAAGACAACGGGGCCATGTATATGCAAAGCGGAGCGCACGTAACCAGGCTTTCCTCATCGGCGGGGGAAAAGCTGTCCAACGCGGTAAAAGGGGTTATCGACCAGGCGGAACGCCATTACAGTCCGGACGGAAAAACCTTTTATATTCAAAGGGTAAAAGGGTTTAAGGCAAAGACAAAAGTATTTGACAGGTTTCCTTACTCCGCATCCAACTTTTCCGCAAGCAAGGTGGAGGAAATGACAAAAGAGGAGTATTGCCGCAGCCAGTGCGTAAGAAAAGATATCTTTGAGCTAAGCAATATAGTAATGGACGCCTCCACCATAGACCCCGCAAGCGTTAAACTGGACCGCAAGGACAATCTCTACAGGTTATCCTTTTCAATCAATCTGGATGACGCGGGTATACGGGAAAAGGCCACCCGGTACGCCAGAGGATTTTTGCGCTCCATATCCAACTCCGACGATTTGCAGTTTAAAGTTTTTAAGGTATATATGGAAGTATACGAAAACGGGCTGATTAAAAAATACACAAGGGAAGAGTCCTGGGGCGGCACGCTTAAACTGGGCATGGGTTTTCGCCCGGACGGCGTATCCAAATCCGCCAACTCCTTTCACTTCACCTTTGACCCCGTAAAATGCAAAATCAAGGGCAATGGGATAGACACAAGCTGGATAAAATAAGCATATCTTTAAAAAAAGCGGCATAAGCCGACATTTATTTACAATATAAGCGTCAATTCCGTCGATAAGCCGCCTTCTTTATCAAAAAACATCAATATTTTTCCGGGAAAAACCGGGAAGCCTTATCGCCGCGATGCGGATAATAAGGCCTTTTGATGTTAAAAAGCCGTTTCGTAGACATACAAGAATACTTGTTTTTGTAAATTTATACAAGTATTTTTGTATGAAATTATCTGGTTTGGGGATTGACAAAGGGCTTTTTTTGTTAGATAATGGTATTTAATAGATAAAAAAATATCAAAGGAGGTCGGCAATGAGCGATAATATGGGCGTATGTACTTGCTGCTGTACGGAAAATTGTAAAGAATATCAAGAAATTTCCAATATTATTGATTTATGCAAGGGCAAGGAAGGCGTTTTGATTCAGGTACTGCACGCGGCGCAAAACCTTTACGGGCATTTACCCTTGGAATTGCAGAAGCATATAGCGGAGGAACTGGATTTGCCCCTGTCCCAAGTATCAGGCGTGATATCCTTCTATTCTTTCTTTTCCACTACTCCGCGCGGGCAGCATACAATCAGGGTTTGCATGGGGACGGCCTGCTATGTCAGGGGAGGCAAAAATCTGGTGGAAAGGTTGAAGGAGCTGTTGAGAGTAGAGATAGGCGGCACAACCGAGGACGGTAAATTTACTTTTGAGATTGCCCGCTGTATAGGCGCCTGCGGACTTGCCCCTGCCATAATGATAGACGATGTGGTATACAAACAGGTCAACGCAAATAAGTTAGAGTCCATACTCTCAAAATTTTAAGCAAGGGAGATACGGTTATGAATCAAACAAAGATAATTAATCTTTCCGACCTTCAAAAGGTCAAAAAGGCTTATAACGACAAGGCAAAGCGATTCAAAATGCAGATAGCCGTCTGCGGCGGAGCGGGCTGCGTATCCAGTAACTGCGCGGAAGTGTTGAATGCTTTTAAGGAAGAGCTTGCGGCAAGCGGTCTTACCGAACAGGTACAGGTAATAGAAACGGGCTGTATGGGCTTGTGCGCGGCGGGGCCGGTAGCCATTGTGTACCCTTCCCGCATTTTTTATACCAAGCTTACGCCCGAAGCCGCGAGAAAAATCGTTAAGGAGCATATAATAAGCGGTACGCCCATACTGGAATACACCTTTTTTGATACCAGCCTTAACAAACATGTTCCTTGCATAGACGATATCGGCTTTTTTGCCGAACAGGTTAAGATCGCGCTCAGGAACTGCGGCGTTATCGAGCACGCCAACATAGAGGCGTATATAGCGCGGGACGGATACAGAGCGGCTTTCGACTGCATCAACTCAAAAAGCGGACAGGACGTAATTGACGAGATAAAGAAGTCCGGACTTAAGGGCAGAGGGGGAGCGGGCTTCCCCACCGGTCTTAAATGGCAGGCGGGACTTTCCGCCAAAAGCAAAGAAAAATATCTGGTTTGCAACGCGGACGAGGGCGACCCCGGCGCGTTTATGGACAGAAGCATTCTGGAAGGCGACCCGCATACCGTTATCGAGGGTATGCTGATAGGCGGTTACGCCATAGGGGCGCAAAAGGGCTACGTTTATATCAGGGCGGAGTACCCGATTGCGGTGGAACGGCTAAGTAACGCCATTAACAGCGCTTATAAATACGGTTTGCTGGGCGAAAACATTTTCGGTAGCGGCTTTAGCTTCGATTTGGAGATACGGATAGGCGCGGGCGCCTTTGTATGCGGGGAGGAAACCTCGCTAATGTCCTCAATAGAGGGCAAAAGAGGGGAGCCCAGGCAAAAGCCTCCTTTCCCTTTCCAGAAAGGCTTGTTCGGTAAACCCACCATAATAAACAATGTGGAAACTCTGGCAGTGGTACCCGCCATTATGCTAAAGGGCAGCGAATGGCATGCCAAAATAGGCACGGAAGCCAGCAAAGGCACCAAGGTGTTCGCGCTTGCGGGCGACGTGGTCAATACCGGTATAATAGAAGTCCCCATCGGCACGACCATAGGGGATATTCTGTTCAAGATAGGCGGCGGCATGCGCAATAAAAAGAAGTTTAAGGCGGTGCAGATAGGCGGGCCTTCGGGCGGTTGCATTACGCAGGAACAGCTTAACACCCCGGCAGACTACGACACGCTTGCGGCGCTGGGAGCCATTATGGGCTCGGGCGGCTTTATAGCTATGAACGAAGATACCTGTATGGTGGATACCGCCCGCTTTTTTATGGATTTTATCAAGGACGAATCCTGCGGAAAGTGTTTGCCCTGCAGGATAGGCACCAAGCGAATGCTGGAAATACTGGAGCGTATCACCTCGGGGCAGGGACAGCCCGGCGATATCCAACTGCTTAAAGAGCTTTCCGCCACAATCAAGGATACGGCTATGTGCGGACTGGGGCAAACGGCACCCAATCCCGTTTTGAGCACAATCAAGAATTTCAGAGAGGAATACGAGGAGCATATCAAACGCAATTACTGCCGCGGAGGCGTGTGCGGGGAGTTGTTTATTTCGCCTTGCGAAAACGCTTGCCCCGCCAACGTGAACGTGCCCGGATACCTTGCCCTTGTCGCTTCCGGCAGATTTACCGACGCTTACAACCTGATCAGGCAGGAAAACCCTTTCCCCGCCGTGTGCGGCAGGATTTGCACCAGACCCTGCGAGGCTAAATGCAGACGTTCCACAGTGGACCAATCGGTGGCAATCTGCGACTTAAAGAGATTTGTCGCCGATTACGCTTTCAAAAACGAAAAGACCAGCAAAAGCGATATAGTATTCCCCAAAAACGGCAAGAGCGTCGCCATAATAGGCGCGGGAGCCTCCGGCCTTACCTGCGCTTACTATCTGGTGCGCATAGGCTACAACGTAGACGTATACGAGGCGCATTCGGTAGCCGGCGGGGTGCTGGCGTTCGGCATACCCGAGTATCGCCTGCCCGGTCATATACTTGACCATGAGATAGAGCTGATTAAAGAAGCGGGCGTAAATATCCTGCTTAATACCGAAGTGGGCAGGGATATAGATTTTGAGACCTTAAAGATGCAGTACGATTCCATATACATAGCCACGGGCGCGCAATATCCCATCAAGGTCAATATACCCGGCGAGGAATTAAACGGCGTTTACCACGGCATAAATTTCCTGCGTGAT
This sequence comes from Christensenellales bacterium, assembly GCA_050945855.1. GTDB lineage: Bacteria > Bacillota > Clostridia > Christensenellales > DTU072 > CAYSNP01. Next base: position 36,802 of record JBMNTS010000007.1, read on the forward strand.
ATCAATCTGGGCAAAGAAATAGACTTAGGCAAAACCGTAGCCGTAATAGGCGGCGGCAACACCGCAATAGATTCCGCAAGGACTGCGCTGCGCCTGGGGGCGGAAAAGGTAATCATCCTTTACCGCCGTACCATAGACGCTATGCCCGCCTATATTACCGAAATCGACGAGGCGCTGGAGGAAGGCATAGAGATAATGGAACTTGTCGCCCCCGTGCGTTTTGTGGACGGCATCTCCAACAGGGTATCCAAAGTGGAATGCGTAAGGATGCGGTTAGGGGATTTTGACAAAAGCGGTCGCAGAAAAGCCGTGGAAATACCCAACTCCAATTTCTTTATAGAAGTGGACAGCGTTATTCCCGCCATCAGCCAATATTCCGACCTTCCCTTTATCAGCAAGGACGAAATCGCTCTTACCTCTTGGGGCACCTTTGTGATAGAGGATGAAACGCTTATGACCACTATGCAGGGCGTATTCGCGGGCGGCGACGTGGCGCGCGGACCGGATACCGTCATCAGAGCGATAGCGGACGGCAAGGCCGCCGCAATCTCAATAGACAAATATTTGGGCGGCAAAGGCAAGCTTAACAAAGGCGCGGCAATATCCGTACCGGATACCTTTGACCAAGACGAAATAGTGTCCTTAAAGCGTTTCCCGCAGGAAATGCTGAGTGCCCAGGAGCGCAAGGACAACTTTAAGGAAGTAGTTACGGGTTATCATAAATTAAACGCAATGGCGGAAGCAATGCGCTGTCTGCACTGCGACAGGAGGTAGGAAATGATAAATTTAAAAATCAACGGCAAGCCCATTCAGGCCGCCGAAGGTACCACGATTATAGATGCGGCAAAAGCCAACAACATCAATATTCCCAACCTTTGCTATTTACAGGGGGTGCATAAATTCGGCACCTGCCGTATATGCGTTGTGGAGGTCAAGGGCGCAAAAACGCTGCAAGCCTCTTGTATGACCGAAGTAGTCGAAGGTATGGAAGTCTTTACCAATACCTTAAGAGTGAGAAACGCGCGTAAGGTGCTTTACGAATTATTGCTTTCCGACCATTCCAAAGAGTGTCTGTCCTGCAGCCGCAACCAAAATTGTGAATTGCAGCAGTTAGGCAGGGCGCTTAACGTGGACGATACGCGCTTTGAGGGGGAAAGACCTGAGCATATTATTGACGTCGCGGTATCCGTAACCAGGGATATGACCAAATGCATACTTTGCCGCAGATGTGTTACCGCCTGCAACGAAATTCAGGGGGTAGGGGCAATTAACGCGCAAAACAGAGGCTTTGAAACGGTAATAAGTCCCGCTATGGACTTGCCTTTGGGCGACGTCAACTGTATGTTTTGCGGTCAGTGCACCGTGGTTTGCCCGGTGGGCGCGCTCAAGGAAACGGATGGCAAGAGTAAAGCATGGCAAGGGCTTTTTGACCCCGGCAGGCGCAAGGTAGTGCAAGTCGCTCCCGCCGTAAGGGTAGCGATAGGGGAAGAGTTTGGGCTACCCGCGGGTTCCAGAGTTACGGGCAAGCTTGCCGCCGCTCTGCGCGCTTTGGGCTTTGACGATGTCTTTGACACCAATTTTACCGCGGACCTTACCATTCTGGAAGAAGGCACAGAGCTGTTGACCAGGCTTAAAAAAGCTTTATCCGGCGAGGAAGTTACCCTGCCCATGATTACCAGTTGTTCTCCGGGCTGGGTAAAATACATAGAGCATACTTACCCGGAAAAACTTGAGCACCTTTCCACCTGCAAAGCGCCGCACACTATGCTGGGCGCTTTGGTCAAATCCTATTACGCGGATAAAATCAAGGTAGACCCCAAAGATATGTTTGTGGTGAGCGTAATGCCCTGTACCGCCAAAAAATTTGAAATCGAGCGGTCGGAAATGCAAAACAACGGCGTGCCCAACGTTGACGTGGTTATCACCACGAGGGAGTTGGCGGATATGATTAAGGAGGCGGGCATAGACTTTAACAGCCTGCCCGATGAGGATTTTGACCACCCCTTAGGCTTATCCACGGGCGCGGCGGACATTTTCGGGCTGACGGGCGGCGTAATGGAGGCGGCGCTGCGCACCGTATACGAGTTGGTGACGGGCAGGGAGTTGCCTTTTGACAAGCTGCACGTTACCCCCATTGTGGGGCTGGATAGGGTAAAGAGCGCGGAAATTCTGATTGAAAAACCGCTGGAGCAATACAGCCTTTTTGACGGCGTAACGGTAAGAGTCGCTGTTACCAGCGGCGCAAAGGGAGCGTCCCAACTGTTAAAAGAAATAGCCGAGGGCACTTCTCCTTATCATTTTATAGAAATTATGGGGTGTCCCGGCGGCTGCATCATGGGCGGCGGACAACCCAGAAGCGCGGATACCGAAGTAAGGCAAAAAAGGCTGAAAGGGTTGTATCTGGAGGATGAGGAAAAGGTATTGCGCAAATCGCACGAAAATCCTTACGTCATTTCGCTTTACGAGGAGTTTTTAGGCATTCCCAATGGGCATAAATCGCACGAATTGCTGCATACGCATTATGTAAAACGCGGCAAATTCAATCAATTTACCGATGAAAGCTTTGCCGTTGAGGTCACAAAGCCGGCTATCAAAAAAGCAGTTAAGGAGACCCCGCCCAAAGAAAGGGTAAGCACGGAGTTGGAGTCCATAAAGGTGCTTGCGCTGGAAGGGGAAATCGCGCGCTTAAAGAGGGAGTGCGAGGAATATCACGAAACGGTGGAATTGTTTAAGAAGATAATATCCGACTCTTCCAAAAGCCTGCCGGAAGAATAATTCACTTCCGCAAATCAAATAAAACCGTTAAGGCGGCCTTGTGCCGCCTTAAACATATTCCAAAACTACTTCTACGGGGTAATGGTCGGAAGGATAATGCCCGGCCTCATTATGATGTCTGTTGATTTTATGGGATTTGACGGTAAAGTATGCATCGTTAATCAGTATAAAATCAATGGGCAAAGGCCAGGGCTTGTCTATATGCCCTCCAAAGCTGTGGAAGCTGCCGCCCTCCTCAAAGGAAGCGGCAAGTTTTTTGCAGTCTTTAAGATTGCCCGAAGTTACGGTCACATAATGGGGAGTGTCCTGCTGATAATTAAAATCCCCCATTACTATCAGCCGCCCTTCGACCTCTCCCGCCACCTGCTTTAGCAGTTCCGTTGACTTGCGCATGGTTTCCTCACCCTTATAGGGCAGGTGAGTATCAATTACGGTAGTGATTTTATTGTTTAGCTTATCCTCCAGTTCCACCTTGCCTATTGTCCTGAATTCCGGGGTGTCCGTTTCAAAGCAGGGAGAGGGCGTGTCCGGCGTGTCGGACAGCCAGAGCGTGGCGGAAGAGCGCAAAACAAAACGGTCTTTTTTATAGAAAATAGCGTTGTAGCCGCCGAACATGTTTGCTAAAGGCGTGTCACCCCAGCCGTTTACGCCGTAATGCTCATACTCGCTTAAGTTCTCGATAAAATAATCGTATTGAGCTTTCTTTAATTCCTGAAAGCCGATAATATCGGGGGAGGAGAGCAGCACGGTCTCCAGCGCCAATTCCTTGCGGTTATCCCAATTCCTTTCCGGCGCAGGCTCAGCGCCTAACGTGCGAACGTTAAAGGTCATCACATGGATTTCCTTATCCACGGGGTCCGGCTTGGGGTTGCAGCCGCCGAAGATAAATATAAACGGAACAATCAATACCAATAATAATATTCTTTTCATGAAAAAATTATAGCATAAACAGAATATGTAAAACAAGAGACGCCGTGAGATTTTCCTCAAAAAAAGGGAGAGCAGGGAGAGCGGTCGCGTTGACAAGGCAAGGTTTGTGTAATATAATGAAAAAAAGTTAGTTTTTACGAAAAAAAGTAGCCGAATTATCGCGAGGCTGAAGGAGTACATAATGGAAAAGACAAAGCTGATAGCTCATAGAGGACTAAGCGCGCTATATTATCAAAATACCTTGCAGGCTTTTGAGGAAGCCGCGAAAAGCGGAGTATTTCAGGCCATAGAAACGGATATCTGGCTTACAACGGACGGCGTTTGGGTGTGCTCTCACGACAGAGACCCCTTTTCCGACCCCACGCTGTTGGTGGATTGCGTAACATACGAGCAAGCCTCCTCCACTCCGCTGAATGCCAATAAATCCCGGGGAGCCAAAATGGAGGGCGACGTATTTATATGTACTTTTGAAGATTATCTTAACGTCTGCGCCCAATACGGGCTTACGGCGATAATAGAATTGAAATCCGCCTTAACAAAAGAGCAAGCCATGGATATGCTGGAGATTACCAAAGCAAAGCTGCCCCCGGAGAATTTTGTGATTATCAGCTTTATTAAAGAAAATATTGATATCATATTAAGTCTTGATAAAGACGTGAATACTATGGTATTGACCTCTCATTACTTTCAGGCAAAGAGCCTGTTGTCCGCGGGCTATAATATCGCCGTGTACAACTGGATTGCGACCCCCAACCTGATTCAAAGGACAAAGCAAAAAGGCAAAAAAATCAACGTATGGACGGTAAACACTGCCCGCAGAGCCAACTCATTAATTAAAGCGGGAGTGGATTATCTGACTACCGACTGCATACTTCCGTTATAATAAAGCTATAAAGGTAGATAGCTGATGTATCGGGTTACCCTAATAGAACAAGAAAAACAAGCCGGCATAATTAATGCTGTTTCGGGCGCCAATTTGCTTGATTTGTTGACCCAAAACGGTATTTTTATTGCAGCCGACTGCGGCCGCCGCGGCGTTTGCGGCAAGTGCGGGGTAATTGTGGAAGCGGGGGGCGGAAAGAGGGTCGTAAACAGTTGTCAATACGTTATCCGCTCCGATATTACGGTATATCTCCCGAAACAAGCGGGGGACAGCGTAAAAATCACGCCTGCAAAAAGGGCGGGCGCGGCTTTTGATATTGGCACCACTTCGCTTGCGGCATATTATGTGGATTTGGATACGGGGAAGGCATCAGGGTTTAACAGACTTAACAAGCAAGCCGCTTTCGGAGCGGACGTGCTTAATCGTATAAGGGCTTGCGAGGAAGGCAGGCTTGTCGAGCTTCACGCAACAATTATTGCGCAACTCAACGAAATGCTTGCCCTTATGCCTGACTCCTCTGCACTTCCCGCGGCAATCTCCGCCAACAACGTTATGCTCCATATTCTGGCAGGCGTGGACCCTTCGCCTTTGGGCAAGTATCCTTTTACTCCTTCCTTTACGGACGCGCGCATGCAGGACGGAGCTGACCTGGGTCTTAATTGCGCCTCCGTATGTCTGCTGCCTTCGGTCTCCGCATATTTCGGAGCGGACGCGGTCTGCGGAATAGCAAGTTTGGATTTACCCGAAAAAAAGGGTGTCAATCTGTTTATAGACATCGGTACCAACGCGGAAATGGCGATTATCGAAAACGGCGAAGTTACCGCTTGCGTAGCCGCCGCCGGTCCCGCCTTTGAGGGAGCAAATATCCAAAAGGGAATGGGGGGAGTCGACGGAGCAATAGACAGAGTGTATATTGAGGATGGGAAGATGGCGTATTCCGTCATCGGCAACGCGCAGCCTATGGGGATATGCGGCTCCGGGCTTGTGGATACGATAGCCTTGCTCTTGGAGCATAGCCTGATAGATTTTTACGGCACTTTCACGGACAGGCAAAGCAAGTTTTCCCAGCACATTGCGGACGGCAAATTTTATTTATCAAAGGAAGTCTTTGTTTCGCAGGCTGATATAAGGGAGTTTCAGCTTGCCAAAAGCGCGGTCTATACGGGTATTATGACCTTGCTCAATGCTCACAAGCTTACGCCCTCGGATATCGACAACGTATATATAGCGGGCGGGTTAGGCTATTATATAGACAAAACCGCCGCCGTAAAAACGGGGATACTGCCCCGTGAATTTGAGAAAAAAGCCATCAGCGCGGGCAACACCAGCGGCCTTGGCGCGGTAAGGAGTCTTTTGGAAAAGGACTTTTTGCAAAAGTGCCGTGACCTTTCAGCGCGCGTTAAGGTAATAGAACTCGCTCAAACGGAAGGCTTTATGGATAAGTTCGTGGAAAATATGAATTTTTATTCCTGAGGATTTTCTTTTTCCCGGTATACCTTTTTTAACTCTTCGGGCACCTTAACTTCAAGTTTAGGCTCATCAATATTCTTCTTTATGATTTTCTTTTTGCGATATATCTTCTTGTCCGGCTCAAAGGGCGTAAAGCCGTAACCGAAAGCTTCGCTCACGTTGGTGGCAAACATAAACGCCTTATCGTCAATGTTTTTTACTATGTTTTTCATCATCACCGCCTGCGAGCGAAACACAAGGCAAAGCAGCATTTGCCTTTCCGCATTGGTATACATTCCCAGCCCTCTGAAAGAGGTTACGCCTCTTTGCAGCTTTTCGATGATAGCCTGTCCGATTTCCTGATGCTTCTGGCTGAAAATGAAATACGCTTTTGAACTTTTGCCGCCTTCAATAATATAGTCCACGACTTTGGCGGATAAGAAGGAGGTCAAAAAGGCGTACAGCGGAGCAAGAAAACTCTTATAGACTATGGCCGCCAAAAGTATAACAAGAAAATCTATGCCGAAAATCACGTTGCCTATATTGGCTTTGCCCACTTTTTCCGCCAGGAGATTTGCCACCATATCATTGCCGCCCGTGGAGCCGCCCATTCTGATAATAAGCCCCAGGCCCAGACCGTAAACGGATGCCCCGTACACTGTGGCAAGCGCCTTATCGGTCATTTGCCGAGCCAGCGCGTTAAGGGCGGTCGAGCGTTCGGTCAGGGTGATTGCCATTGTGTACACCACTGTGGAAATCAGGGAAAGTATGCCGAAGCGGGAGCCTAACGAGCGGTAAGAAAACAAGAATAAGGGCACGTTGAGCAATAACGTCAGCGTGCCTATGGATATGTTGATAATGCCCGAAGTGGAAAGTATTGTGGCAATGCCGGTAAAGCCCCCGACGGGTATCTGCATGGGCGCCAAAAATATTGTTATCGCAAGCGCCATAATAATCGCGCCGAAACAGCAAACGGCAATACTGCCCGCCAAATGATTTTTATTCACCCATTCCGTTAACATAATTACCCTCGTTAATCTAATGTTTTACCATTAAATACATATTATATCCTATCGGGCGTAAAGTCAATAAAAGTGTAAATTAATCTGATAAAATATGCACTTTGCAAGCAAATATTGTAAAATCCGCCTTTTTTGGCGTATAAAAAACGCATTAATGCAAATAAATATAGTAAAAAGGAGGTAGGTTTAAATGAGTATAAAGCTTAAACCGGGCGAAACGGCCCCCAAAAGCGGAACTTACAAGGTAGTAAACAAAAATGGAAAGACACAATATACGGTCAACGTAGAGAAAGGCGAAACAATGCCGCCTACGCAATCCGCGGGCAATCATTTTGAAATAGACTAATATAATAAAGGTTATAAAAAAAGCAAAAGCCGCATTTAATGCGGTTTTTTTGTTATATATTCATTAGCCCCGTATAGTCCAGAATTTCAATTTTGTTTCTGTGCAGCTTTACCAGACCGTCGGACTGAAACTGCCGCAGCAATCTGGTTACCACTTCTCTCGCGCTTCCCAGGTCGTTGGCAAGCTGTTCATGCGTTGCGGAGATACCTCCGTCTTGGGATAAAGACGCTCTGTCCAACAGCGCAAGGCTTAGCCTTTTGCCCATATTGCTGAATACTCTTTGTTCAAGCACCCACATCACCTCGGAAAACCTTGCCGCAATAAGCTCTAAGGTATAATTTTTGACGTGCATATTCTGCTCGTTTAATTTCTCAAAAAAATCCACGGGCACCAGCGCAACCGAAGTATCTTCTTCCGCGTCAATATGTATGTCAAAGGAAAAATTGCGCACCATACACTTTGCTCCCAATACGCAGGTGTCCCCTTCCACCAGTCTGTACAGTGTGATCTCTTTACCCTCATCGGAGACGATATAAGCCCTCAATTGCCCTTGCAGCACATAAAAAAGCCCTATGCAGGCGTTTTGCCTAAGCAAGGAAGCTCCTTTCGGGTAATGCTTTTGCATTAGCGCGCGCTCCAATGACGCCTGTCGGTCGGAGTCAAGATGTTTCCAGAACGGAAATATGTCGGCGGGTTTTTTCATTTTCTGCCCCTTTCTGCTTTTTTATATTATAACGGCTTTAGAGCGCATAATCAAGCGCGAATTTTCCCCGGCGCGTATCCTGCCCTGAATGAATTAATTATTGCTCTCTCCTTATACTAAACAAAAGAGGACAGTTATGGCTTACAGTTACAAATGCTCGATAAGTTTCGGCTTGGTTTATATACCCATAAAATTACACCTTTGCATAAAGGACAAGGACATCGGCTTTAATATGATAGACCGCCGCACGCATAGCCGCATCCAGTACAAGAAAACCTGCACCGACTGCGAGGGCAGAGAAGTAAAGCAGGAGGACATTGTTAAAGGATATGAGTATGAGGACGGAAAGTATGTTATTTTTGACAATGACGATTTTGAAAAGCTGAAAACGCAAAAGGATAAAACCATAACCATACAAAAGTTTGTGGACCTGGCGACCATAGACCCCATATATTTTGACAAAGCGTATTATGTGGAGCCCACCAGCGCGGAAAACGCCTTCGCGCTGCTGCGCGCGGCAATGGCGGAGGAGGGCAAGGCGGGCATAGCAAAAACGGTGCTGGGCTCTAAAGAAAAGATTGTAACCTTATGGGTACGGGATAATCAAATGCTGTTGAATACCCTGTTTTTTGCGGACGAAGTGCAAAAAGCGCCTCAAATCTCAGCGGACATTCCCTTGAAAAGCGAGGAGCTTAAACTTGCCAAAACGCTTATTTCCAATATGCACGCGAAATTTGAGCCCGAGCAATACAAGGACGAATATCGGGAAAGGGTGGCCGCCGCGATAGAGAGCAAAATAGCGGGCAAGGAAATCGTCACTCCCAAAGAGGAGGCGCGCCCCGCCGCCGCGGGTTTGCTGGAAGCGTTGCAAAAAAGTCTGGAAGCTTATGTCAAGACCGTTCCCGCCAAGCCGAAAAGCGCCAGGGCAAGAGCTTAATTGATTTTTTTCTTCCAATAGCTGAAAAATGACCTATTTTGTGGTATAATCTAATATAAATAGATTAGACAGGTGTTTTATGTATATTTTTGTTTATATAATAGCCTCGTTGGCAGGCTTGTATCTTTTGCTTTCTCTTGCGATAGCCGTTTATATTATGAGGCCTTTGCGCCGTACTCCCGCACAACTCGCGGAAGAAGAATTGGGCATAAAGCAGGTTGACCCCGCTCTTTATGAAATTCCCTTTGAGGAGTTATGGCTTAAAAGCGATTTCGGCTACGATTTATACGGCAGGTTTTATAAGGCAAATAGCAATAAATACGTGCTGTTGCTGCACGGTCACAATTCCGCAAGCTCGGGTATGGTGCGGTATTTGAAGATTTTTTATGACAGAGGCTACAATGTCGTCATTCCCGACCATAGGTATTCCGCCCGCTCGGGAGGCAAATGCATTACATACGGATATAAAGAAAAGCTGGACGCGGTTAAATTCATAGAATACATAAAAGGCATTGATAAGGACGCGGAAATAGGGGTAATGGGAGAATCCATGGGCGCGGCGACAGCGATTATGCTTACCGCGATGATGGGCGATTTTGCCTTTTGCATCGGATATTGCGGTTACGCCGATATAGACAGCGTGATGCGGACTACCGTAAAAAGCATTGCCCCTCCGCTGATAATCTGTTATCCCACTGCAAAAGTATTCTACAGACTGTTTACCGGCATTTCCTTGGACGACATCGACGTTGCGGCGGCCGCCAAAGATATTGCCTGCCCCACGCTTATACTGCACAGCAAAGGGGATAAGCTGGTGTCGTACAGCAATCACAAGCGGATTTTGGACAACTTGAAAAAAGGGGAGCATGTAGCTTTTGAGGCGTCCGGACACGGCTTGTCCATTAATACATATCCCCTTCAGTTTACCGGAGCTGTCAACTCTTTTTTGGATAAGATAAAATTCTAACTGTATTCCGGCATAAAACCGTCTTTTCTGTGCTGGGCGTACAACTCGTCGCACATCGCCTTGATGTTATCCAGAGTCATTTCCGAACTTGTGTGCGGGTCTAAGGCTACAGCCATATAGACATATTCCATTTTGCGCTCTTTTGCCGCTTTTATTGTCATTGCCTGCACATTGATATTGGTGCGGTTGAGGGCGGCAAGCTCTTCGGGAATGCGTCCGAACGGCTTGGGTTTAAAGCCGTCTTTATCTACGGTAAGCGGGATTTCCACAGCCGCGTAAGGGGGCAGGTTGGGGATAAGCCCCTCCGTATTCAGCACCGTTCCGTTAAATTCAAAGGGCTGATTGGTATGCGCCGCTTTGATAATATAGGAGCCGAATTCTTTGGTTTTAAAATGACGCAGCTTTTTCTTAAAGGTCAACACCAGCCTGCGCGCCTTCCACAGCTTTATCTGCAGCCTGCAGCGGCGGGGGTATTCGTCAAGGGGAATCTTGAATTCCTTAATTTGGGCGGGCAGCCTGTTTTTAATATAATAGGGCAGATATTCGCTGGTATGCTCGGAAGATTCGGTAATATAGCACCCGAAATTATGCATCATATCGTGGCGTACCAAATCGGGCATAATCTTATAAATATAAAGGTTTTTGCCCTTTGCCAAAGAACGCTGCTTGATTTTTGGATATAGGTCCTCTCCGTCCTTGTCTTTGATTTCAAGCAGCCACGCCTGATGATTGATTCCGCCTATACGGTAGGTGCATCCTTTTTTGTATTTGGTAAGCCCTAAGGAAAACAACAGGCAAGGCACGCACGCCTGCACGCTGTGGCACAATCCCACCGCCTTGACTTTGGTATAAGTCAGCAAATAGCCTGTAAGCATAGCCATAGGGTTGGTATAGTTTAAGAATAAGGCGTCAGGGCAAAGCTCCTCAATATCCTTTGCGAAATCCTCAAGCACCGCTATGGTGCGCAGCGCGCGGAAAACGCCGCCCACTCCCAACGTGTCCGCAATGGTCTGGCGCAACCCGTATTTTTTGGGTATCTCGAAATCGGTAACCGTGCAGGGCTCGTATCCGCCCACCTGGATGGCGTTTACGATATAGTCCGCTCCTTTAAGCGCTTCTCTTCTGTCCGGATATTTTCCTATTGCGGCCGGCTTGCCGTAAGCGTTGTTGACGGCGCTGATAACTCTATAAGATTCCTCCAGCCTGACGGGGTCTATATCGTGCAGAGCAATGTCAAAGTTGCCAAGCTCGGGGGTTTTGATACAATCTCCCAAAATATTTTTAGCAAAAACGGTGCTTCCCGCTCCCAAAAAACAAATTTTCATAACGCCTCCTTAGAAAAAGCCTTTTCCAATCCGCAAATGCCAATCAGCGCGCGGGCATATTCTTCCAATTCCTTTAAGGAGAGGATGCTTGAAAGATAGGGGTCCAGCTTTACCGTTCTTTTGAATAGGGTCTGAGATTTTTTTGTCAATGCTTCCGCCGCCACGCTTAATGCGGAAATATAGTCGTTGGTCGCAAGCGCGCAAGGCAAAGGCAGTTTTGCTTCTTGCATTTTTATCCCGCCGCCTCCGCACCTGCAGGCGATTTCCACAATCGCGTTATCGTCGAAGTCCGCTATCGCGCCGTTGTTGATTACGCCTAAATACACCACACTTTTTTCGCTGCCGTAAATTTTTGCCAAGGCGGAAGCGCAAGCGGTTATCGCGTCCTCATCAGGCGTATCCCCGCTATGGTAATAGCCGTAAAACTTAAGTGCCGCAAGAGCGTCCCGCGCCAGCGAGTGCCTGTATATATTCAGGCTTGCGCCCGCCGCCGCCTTTCTTGCCTGCGGATATATATCCTTGCCTTTATTATCACAGACTTCGGTAATCCAAAGATTGCCCGGGCGTCCGGCCGCCTTGAAAGAGGCGTCTTTAATATGCGCCAGTCCCGTAGCGGAAAGGAAAGTGTCCAAAAGCCTATCCGCGCCTAAACTTACGGAATAGCTCTTAATATTGTGCGCCCGATTAAGATAAAGGGTGATAAGGTCGGACGGATAACCCGCGTTAAGCACAAAAACGGGCTTATGCTTTTTTATGCTCTCAGCGACTCTGTCAAGCAAATGCAGTATATTGAAAGCGGCTACGGTATTAAAACTTATTTCCGCCAGTTGCGGCTCAAGAGAAAACTTTCGGTTAAGCTCATCCATATCCTCAAAGCTGCATTTGGACGCCTCTATCAGATTTAGCACAACATCAGCCCCCTCCAGCGCGGTATCGAAAGCGGCATCCTGAGCGAGCAAATCGCAAAAAGCAATTTCCCCATCGGGAAAACTTTCTTTAAGTGCGGCAAGTGAACCGTTTTGCGGCTTGGTTGCCAGTAAAGCGATTTTCATTTATCTCTCCTTTTAAGATACAGTATTCTTATTTTTGTTCGATTACGAATCCTATCGTTTCGTCAACAGGCAAGGAAAAGGCAACGCCTTGTCCCGCCGTGGTAAGGCCGGCGCGCGTGGAGATTTCCTGCATTATCTCATGACGCTTATCCCGTCCCACCACTATTAACACCATTTCCTTTTCCGGCTGAATGGAAATATTGAAAAACTTTTCCGTATCGTTTGCCGTGCCGCGCGCGCTCAGAATAGTGCCGCCGAACGCACCCTTTGACTTAGCGGCTTCCATTACCAAATCCGCGTAACCTCTATTGACTATCGTAACTATCAAATCGTTCTCCATCAGTCTTACTCCTCTATTGAGTTTGTAATATATTTTAGCAGACCCATGCCGCTTATACTGTTGATATTGACCGCAAACGCCACACCTCTGCCCGGCTCTTCCAGCCTGAATCTGCTTGCCAACTCCTGCATAACAGGCTTAATTTTTTTTGCTTCCATAGCGGATAAAACCACATCTTTTTTTGAGTCGCCCAAACCCATTAAGTCCAGATTTCTGCTGGTGTTGGTGCCTTTGCCCAGCAAAACGGTATTAAAAAAGATACGCCGCTCCCTGAGATAATCCACTATCTCATCTCCTTTGCCGCGGGGGACAATGGCTATCAATGTTTTCAATTCAATACTCATCCGGTATCCTCCTTAAAGAGCCGCCGTTATTAGTCTATGCTTTTTTGCCTAAGTGAGTCAATCAACCGTCAGTTTCGCTTGACTCGGGATTTTAACAATTCTCGTTATCCGGCTCAGCGTCTTTGTTTTCGTTTATATCAATATCATTTTTCGTTAAGTTGCAAGAATTAACGATTGCATCTTGCGCACTCTCCTCATTAACCGCTTCTTTGGGACTATCAGGCTCACCGATTTCTTCCTTAACGCTGTCGGACGCAAACTTTTCTTCAAAGCCTGCTGATTCGATTTTTCCGCTGTCCAAAGCAGCGCGCTCTTCAGCCGCGTCTAAATCAATGACCTCTTCGGGAATGTCCAGGTCAATAACATCTTCCGCAACTGTGGCGACCTGCAATTTGAGTTTCCTGCTCTTAATTTGTGAGAACAGTCCCAGCAGTTGCAGGGTAAGCAGAGGGGTCATTGCCACCATTGCTACCGTGCCGAAGGCATCGCGCAGGATATTGCCGCCCAAAGCCACCGATGCCCCGATGGAAAAAGGCAGCAAAAAGGTTGAGGTCATAGGGCCGCTCGCTACGCCGCCGGAGTCAAAAGCAATGGCGGTAAAGACTTTAGGCACAAAAAAGGTAAGGGTGAGCGCTACCGCGTAACCGGGCAAAATCAGCCACCATATACTTATACCCGTCAGCACTCTTACCATTGCCAGCGCCACCGCTATAGACATGCCTATCATAAGCGCGATCAAAATATTGCGCTGTTTTATCGTTCCGCCGGAAATTTCCTCCACCTGTTCGATAAGGATATGCACAGCGGGCTCCGCCGCCACAATAAAGAAGCCGACTACCGCTCCTATAGGTATCAGCAAAGTTTCATAACCCTTTACAACAAGTTCTTTTGCAATCAATCTTCCGAAAGGAGAAAAGCCTACTTCCACGCCGATTAAGAATATCAGGACTCCGAAAAACAAATATATCAGTCCGAATACAATCCTTATCATGTATTTTTTGGGCAATTTAAGCATCAGCGCATTATAAATAAAGAAAAATGCGGCGATAGGCGCCAAAGCGTATGCCACATGCAGCGTAGTTGTTGGAAGCGCTTCAAGATACATATTTAAGATGCCGCTGCTGCCTACAATTTCCGAAAGCGCAAAATCCGAAGGTTTAATGGATGAGGTATCCAAAAACAGCCCTAAGATCAGGATGCTTGCGATAGGGCCTATTGAGCAAAGGGCGGTCAATCCGAAGCTGTCTTCCATGGCGTCGCCCTTTTTGGCCGCCGCGAAGCCGATGCCCAACGCCAGTATAATGGGCACGGTTATAGGCCCCGTGCTTACTCCGCCGGAGTCAAAAGCTATTGTAATAAATTCCTCGGGGATAAAGGCTGCGAATATAAAAAGGGCAATATACGCAATGACCAGAATTTTTCTGAAACTAATTTGGAAAGCAATCCTCAGCGTAGCCAAAGCGAGCATAATTCCCACGCCCGCGCTTACCGAAAGAATAATTGTATTCGGGGGAAAAGCGCGTTTTAATTGTTTGGCAAGCACCGTCAGATCGGGCTCCGCAACCGTAATCAAAAAACCTATGATAAAAGAGACTGTCAACAAAAGCAGCAGCTTTTTGGATTTTGCTTTGGTAAAACTTGCTCCCACCTGCGTACCTATGGGTACCATAGCGTATTCCGCCCCAAGCGAAAACAGAGTCATTCCCAATATCAGCAGCACCGTGCCGATAAGGAAGTTCGCGACCATATCCACAGGCGTTTTTAGGATAAGCCCCAAAACCAACACAATAACGGATACGGGTAATACCGCAAAAACGGATTCCTTAAATTTAGAAAAAATTGTGCTCACTTCAGACCCTATGCTTCCTGCTTATTTTTTTGTTATATATATAAAAATAACAAACATATATAGTATACATTAATTTCCTTTTGCAAGTCAAACAATTATACGCCGCCCTTGCGAGTCTGTGGTGACAAAACACGCCGTATTAACAATTGCTTCGCAATTTTGATTGAACAATAATTCATATTGTGGTATACTATTCAAAATATCTTTCTAGGATTAAAATAATGAAGAAGTATATTGCTAACATAATCTCTTTAACCAGACCCTTTATCGCCCTTTCCCTTTTCTTTTTTATCAACAACAAAGTAATGTTTTTGGTTATGTATTCCTTATGCTGGTTTACAGACCTGATAGACGGACCTATTGCCAGAAAAACGAAATCCACCAGCGATTTCGGCTCCAAACTGGACGATTTAGGCGACTACACTACTATTTTGGTGGCGGTAGTTATCTTTGCTATCTGGATTAAAAACGAAATGGTGACCTTTTTACCTTTCCTCGCGGCTATAGCGGCAATAAGGATAAGCAATCTTTTTATTACCAACCGCAAATTCGGAAAGATATATATTATTCATACTTATCTTAACAAGTTTACCGCCTGGACGGTATACGTCACGCCGGTAATATATTTACTTAACAATAATATGGTTATGTTGTACGTCGTTATGATAGTGGCGATAATCGCATCTCTGGAAGAAATGATTATCCACCTTATCACTTCCACTTACGATTCCAACAATAAATCCCTTATTAAGATATTCTACAAAAGAGCGAATAAAAGCGCATAAAAAAAGCCCCTTTCAAGGGGCTCTTTTATCAGAATAATCCATCAATATTTTTATTGTCGTCTATTGTCATTGAGTTTGCGGCAGGGCGCTCGGACAGCCCAGGCATAAGCAGAATCTTGCCGCATACGGCTACGATAAATCTTGCTCCCGCCCTTACGTTAAGATCCTTTACGTTGAATGTAAAACCTTGCGGTCTGCCCAGCAGCGCGGGGTCCGCGGAAAAGGAATATTGCGTTTTGGCAACACATACGGGATAGTTTCTGTAAGGAGAATTATTTATTACAGCCAGTTTCTCTTTTGCCGCAGGCTCAAAAATCACTTCGCCTGCCCCGTAAATTTCTTTTGCCAGCACGCTGATTTTGTCTTCTGCGCCGCACTCTTCGGGATAAGCGAACTTTACCGCGCTTGTTTGCGAATCCGCTATTTTGGTTACCTCTTTTGCCAATTCCAGGCATCCGATTCCGCCTTTTTCCCAGCACTCGGCGACAAAAGCCTTAACGCCGCGGCTTTGCGCGTACTGTATCACGGTCTCCAGTTCCTCCGCCGTATCTGAAGAGAATCTGTTAATCGCCACAACCGAGGGCAGCCCCAGTTTTTGTGTCAGGTTGGCAATATGCGCGCCGAGGTTGGCAAGTCCGTTTCCAAGCGCGGCAAGGTCCTGCCCTCCGCCGTTATGCTTTAACGCTCTTATGGTAGTTACGATTACCGCAGCGGAAGGGGTAAGTCCCGCCGTCCTGCACTTGATGTCTATAAATTTTTCCGCCCCCAAATCTGCGCCGAAGCCCGCCTCGCTGACCACATAGTCCGCATAGCTCATAGCGAGTTTGGTCGCCCTTATGCTGTTGCATCCGTGCGCGATATTGGCAAATGGACCGCCGTGAATTATGGCGGGGGTGCCTTCCAGCGTCTGCACCAGATTGGGCGCCAGAGCGTCTTTGAGCAGTATAGCCATAGCCTGATGTCCGCCCAGCATACTCGCAGTGACCCTGTTGCCCTGCGTATCATATCCTATCAGGATATCCGCAAGCCGCTCTTTCAAGTCCCGCATATCCCGGGCAAGGCAAAGTATAGCCATAACTTCGGAGGCGGCGGTGATGACAAAGCCGTCTTTTCTGGGCACGCCGTTTACCTCGCCGCCCAATCCGCACTCAATTTCTCTGAGCGCTCTGTCGTTAAGGTCAATACACCTCTTCCATTCTATTCTGTTAAGGTCTAAATTCAGTTTGTTTCCTTGCTTGATATGATTGTCAATCAAAGCGGAAAGCAAGTTGTTGGCGGAACTTACGGCGTGAAAATCACCCGTAAAGTGCAGATTGATATCCTCCATGGGAATAACCTGCGCTCTTCCTCCTCCCGCGGCGCCGCCCTTGGTGCCGAATACCGGTCCCAGCGAGGGCTCCCTTAAGGTAAGGCATACTTTTTTATTCAGTCTGGCAATGCCATCCGAAAGACCCACGGACAAAGTGGTTTTACCCTCTCCGTAAGGGGTGGGATGCGTGGCGGTTACCAATATCAACTTAGCCGAAGGATTGTCGCCGGGCTCAATCATCAGCTTTGCCTTATATTTGCCGTACGGCTCCACAGCCTCCGGGGGCACTCCCAGCTTTTGCGCCACTTCGCCGATTGCCAGCGGCTTTGCCGCCCTTGCGATTTCGATATCTGTCACAGCTCCCTCCGATAGATTGACATCATTTCAGTAATTGTACTATTTTTTCTTGCTTTTTGCAATTAATATGCCGCTTTCGCCACAGGAATTACAGCCCGGCTCAAAACGTTATTGAAAAATAACGCAAAATGTATTATACTATTCAAAAATGGGGTAAATGGTTTTTTTATGGAAGAAAAGATAATAGATTTTAAAAAAACTGTGTACGAACTTGCAAAAGATGATGACAACGTAAAGAATATCCTTGCCGAAACAGGCTTTAAGGATATATTGAAGCCGGGGATGCTTGCCACGGCGGGGCGGTTTATGACGATTCCCAAAGGAGCGGCTTTTAAAAAATCGATTTGGATACCATAAAAGGGGCGTTTTTAGCTCACGGATATAAAATAAAAGAATAAAGGAGGCGAGGCAATGAGCGAACAGATTAACAACAGGGAGTACCGCAAAAAGGTTATTAAGGATATTTTGCGCGAGCTGCATAAAGGGGCAAACGCAGAGGACGTAAGAGAGAAATTTTTAAGCGCGTTCGACGGAGTGTCCGCAAGTGAAATTTCGGAGGCGGAACAGGCGCTTATCTCCGAAGGGCTACCTATCGAGGAGGTACAACGTCTTTGCGACGTTCACGCCTCCGTATTTAAAGGCTCCATAGAAGAAATTCACGCTCCCGCAGACCCCGGGCTGATACCGGGGCATCCCGTCAACGTATTGAAAAAGGAAAACCGCTATCTGGAAAAGGTAATCGAAGAGCAAATACAGCCTTTTCTTACCGCTTTGCCGGATAAAAATGCCGCGCTTGCCTTAAAGCAAGGATTGAATGAGCTGGGCAAAGTGCACATCCACTATTTGAGGAAGGAAAATCTCTTCTTCCCCTATATGGAAAAGTACGGCATAACCGCGCCGCCTAAAGTAATGTGGGGCGTGGACGACGAGATAAGAGCGCTGATAAAAGAAGCCGCGCGGCTTGCGGAGGAAAACGCCCCCGACCTTAAGGATAAGGCGGGAAAGGCGGCGGAGCAAGTGCGGGAAATGATATTTAAGGAAGAAAACATCCTTCTGCCTATGCTGACGGAGATTCTCACCGAGGACGAATGGAGAAGCATCGCGGGCGAAAGCGGGGAGATAGGCTTTATTATAGAGAATGTCCCCGTCTGGAAAAGGGCGGAAAAAAGCGAGGCGCCGCCCGCGCCGCAAAGCATACCCGGCGTTATCAGCCTGCCTTCCGGCTCTTTTTCGGTGGATGAGCTGACGCATCTGTTAAACACCCTGCCCTTGGATATTACATTTGTGGATAAGGACGACAAGGTAAAGTATTTTTCTCAGGGCAAGGAGCGTATTTTCCCGCGCGCCACGGCAATAATAGGGCGCAACGTATCCAACTGTCACCCGCCTGCGAGCGTGCATATAGTGGAGAAAATAGTGGCTGATTTAAGGAGCGGCAAAAAGGAGCACGAGGACTTCTGGATTAAGACAAAGGACGCATATATTTTTATACGCTACTTTGCCGTGCGCAACGAAAAGGGGGAATATCTGGGCGCGCTGGAAATCACTCAAAATATCAAACCTATTCAGGAAATCAGCGGAGAAAAGCGGCTTTTATCCGATTGACCGCCGCAACGCTTTTATAGAAACCATTTCAGCCTTGCCCACTTTGGCAGGGCTGTTTTATTGTTTAATTTTATGGTTTTTTTGCCGCTTAACTTGACTTTTGCCGTATAATTTATTAAAATGTAAACAGTGGGGAAAAGTGGAAGTTTTGATGTTTTAATAATAAAATATATTATCGGGTTTATATGGTATAAAAGCTATTTATATAAAAATATTTAAAAGAGGAGGTAAGAATAATGAATGCTCAAAGTAACGATGGTCATCGATGTAAGCGAAAAACCTCGGCCTTACCTCTTCTGCCCATCAAGTAATAAGCAGCATTTATTTTCCGGCACAATCAAATGAATAATAATAAATATAACTACGAAAGTAGTTTTTCCGTGCAGTTAAGCGAGGAACTATCTTCCAATATTCCAAAATTGCTTAGCTTTGTTAAGCAAAATATCCAGGCAAAGGATTTTGTCGTGCTGAAAAAGGCGTTGGGTTTAATTCAGCCTGCCGACATATCCGAGCTTTTTGATGAGCTTACGCCCGGCGATATGGCGATAGTGTTCAGACTGCTTCCCAAAAGCATAGCGGCTGAAACTTTTATAGAATTGAATCAAGGTCAGCAAACATATCTTCTGGAGATTTTAACCGATAAAGAGCTGAAAGAAATTACGGACGAACTGTTTTTGGACGACTTTGCGGACTTAATAGAAGAAATGCCCTCCAATGTGGTAAAGCGCGTCTTGCGGGCGGCGGATCCCGTGACCAGGCAAAAGGTCAACGTGCTTTTAGGCTATCCCAAGGACAGCGCGGGCTCCATAATGACAATAGAATATATCAACCTGCATCACAATCTTACCGTTAAAGAGTGTTTGGATAAGATCAGGGAGCAGGCTATGGATAAGGAGACCATTTATACCTGTTATGTGACCGACGCGGAAAACAAGCTGATAGGCGTCGTTACCCTAAAAGACTTGTTCACGCATCCCTTAACCGCTGTTATAGGCAGCATAATGGATACAAACGTTATTTCCGCTACCACCAATGCGGACAAGGAGCAAGTGGCCGGACTGCTTTCCCGTTACGGTTTTTTGGCAATACCTATTACGGATATGGAAAATCATATGGTGGGCATCGTCACCATCGATGACGCTATAGACGTATTGGAAGAAGAGGTCACCGAAGACATTTCCAAGATGGCGGCTATTATCCCCCAGGAAAAATCATACTTTGAAACAAGCGTGCTTTCCACCAGCAAAAGCCGCGCGCCGTGGCTGTTCTTTCTTATGGTCGGCGCGACCATATCCAGCATAATTCTTACCGTCTACGAACACAGCCTTTCCGCAATCAACGTGATACTGGTAGCTTCCATTCCCATGCTTATGAATACGGGCGGTAACGCCGGCTCCCAATCTTCTGTCACGATTATCCGCGGTCTGGTTTTGCAGGAAGTGGAGTATAAGGACTTGTTAAAAGTAATGTGGAAGGAAACGCGGATAGGGATGCTGCTGGGCGCTATGCTGGGCGTAGTATGCTTTGCCAAGCTATTGCTTGTCGACGGCTTAATTATGAAGAGCATTAATGTTGCTTCCGGTTATGGCCTGCTTACCGCTCTTACGGTGTCGCTGGCTATTTGGAGTACCGTAATAATAGCTAAACTGACAGGCGGCATTCTGCCCATAATAGCCAAGAAGTTTAAATTAGACCCGACGGTTATGGCAAGTCCGCTGATAACCACGATAATAGATATTCTGGCGTTGCTGATTTTCTGCTTCATCGCCATACAAATCTTAGGCTGAGACCGCAAAGACCAAGCATGTTCCGGGATAGGCTCCGGCGTATTAATTACTCTCTGCCTTGCGGGTGTCAAGGCATTGTAATATTATTGTCTTAATCCGACTTTTTCAGGTAAATAAGGCGCATTATATTAAGTTAACCCTTGACAAGGGTGCCTTTAAGTGATATATTGTATTAATCTCTTGAAGCTTAAAAGAAAGTGTGTTTTTAAGTTCATCAGAATAATTGCAAAGGAGTAAAGATGGATAAGTTTTTTAGCCAATTAAATGATACAGCCGCAATTCTTACGTCTATCGCAATTATTCTGATAGTAGGTTTTTTGCTTACGCGAATTACCAAACGCGCCAAACTGCCAAATGTTACGGGCTATATAGTGGCAGGCATATTGATAGGGCCTTACGTATTAAAGCTGATACCTGTCGGCATAGTGAAAAACATGAGCTTTATGAGCGACATTGTTTTGACGTTTTCCGCTTTCAGCATAGGGCGTTTTTTCAAAAAGGAAGTATTTAAGGAAACGGGGCTGGGGATAATAACAATCACTCTGATAGAGTCTTTGTTGGCGGGTATCCTTATCACTATCTCCATGAAATTTATTTTCGGACTGGATTGGAACTTTTGCTTGCTGCTCGGCGCAATCGCGACTTGCACCGCGCCACTCAGCACAATGATCACCATACGGCAATATCACGCCAAAGGCAAATTCGTAAATACTTTGCTGCAGGTAATCGCGTTTGATAACGCGGTATGCCTTATTGTGTTCAGTATTGCGATTGCCGTTATAAATGCCCAATCGGGCAAAGGCGTTGCGGCTGCCGATATCCTGCTGCCGCTGGCGTATAACGTGGGAGCTTTGGGGCTGGGCTTTTTGGGAGGCATTCTGCTTTCTAAGCTTATCACACCCGCCAGAAGCGAGGACAACAGGCTGATACTGGCAATAGCTATCCTGCTGGCTATCGCCGCCGCCTGCGCCGCGGTCAACGTCTCCCCTCTGCTCGCTTGTATGGTTATGGGCACCATATATATTAATAAAACGGACGATAAGGACGTATTCAGGCAGGTAAGCAAATTTTCCGCGCCCATTGTTGCTATGTTTTTTGTAACGTCGGGCATGAATTTTGATTTAAGCGCTTTCTCCTCGCTGGGCGTTATCGCCATTGTGTTCTTCTTAATCCGCCTTGCGGGTAAATACTTAGGCGCGTATACGGGCGCAAGGCTTGCCAAATGCGGCAAGGAAGTAAGAGATTATCTGGGGCTTGCCTTAGTTCCTCAGGCGGGAGTAGCCATCGGTCTTGCTTTTTTGGGCCAAAGAATATTGCCGGCCGAAGCGGGCTCCATGCTTTTGACGATAATTTTGTCCTCCTCAATACTGTATGAAATAGTAGGACCTGTTTGCGCCAAAATCGCTCTTATATACTCCGGCTCCATAGCCAAAGAAAGGCTTACTAAGTAAAGGAGATGGGAATTTATTGATTATAAAAAAGGGCTGTATACCAGTCCTTTTTTCATTTTTTACGCAGTTTGTGTATATATTAGGCAAACGGTTATCTGCGCTTTTTGCCGTATTCCCTCGCCAGTCGCTCCTCTTGTTCTGCGGTCACATATCTAAATCCCGCGGGCTCCCGCCCTTTTTCATATACCACATAAAAAGCGGGAGCGTAAGGGTGGTCGGATATCAGAGCGTCTTTTGGGACGCGGCGGACTTTATAAAACATAAGCAGGTCTCCCGCGCCGCCCGATACCAATAAAGAAAAAAGCAATATGTAATTGATATGCCCTATTAAGGTGAAAACGATCAGAGGAATTATTCCCGTTAATAACACCGGCACGAGCAGGCAAATCGCGTATGCTTTTGGTTTGAGCGGGGTCTTTAAATGGCAATACAACAGCCCGTTGCGCAGGTTTGCCCCAAAGGATATCTCCTTCTTTTTAACCTTACCCACAATCAAAAAACTTGCGGCATGCAGCGCTTCGTGGACTGCCAGCAATAAAAGATAGCCCAAAATAAAAATCAATATGCCGGTAAGGGAAATATCAAAGGAAAGCCCCTTTACGCCTTTGCGCGCGACAGCGGCAAAAAGCGCAAGGATAAAACTTACAAAAGAAAGCGCTAAACTAAGCCGTATAATGCTTTTGGGTTTAACGCTTTCCAGTTGTCGCGCATATTCTTCAGTCATTGTCAGGAGCGGGACTCCCATGTCGCCCGTTCGCTTAAAATGGAGGCAGACCTGTAGGCGGAGAGGGCAGCCTCGGTGGGCAGTGAAACGGTATAGAAATCATTATTATTGGTAAATGCCGCCGTATGGATGCCGTCGGGCTGCGGATTTTCAAACCAGAGCAACACCAGGTTTTTGCATAAGCTGAACGCCCCGGATTCCAAAGCTTGCAGCCCCGAACCGAAATAGAGATTGTTTACCTTGGAACTCAAAAATGCGTCCGTCTTAATCGTAAGCGCGCTTGCCTCTCTGAAATCCGCATTAACCAGCGCGTTTGTACCGAAAAACGCTTTTGACTTTATTACCGTCAAAGCGGATTTTGCTACAAAAGAGGTAATAGCCGTGCTGTTAAAGGCGTCTTCACCGATTTCCCGCAACGACGTAAGATTGCCGAAATTTACTTGCGAAAGCTGTGTGCAGTTATAAAAGGCTTTTTCTCTGATTATTTCCACGGAGGCGGGCAAGGTAATGCTCCTGAGTCCGGGATTAAAAGCGTAAGGCCCGATTTCCGTTATCGGATTGCCCAAAAGGCTACTAGGCACGGTAATGTCCGCGGCGCTTCCGAACACGTCAAACAGCAGCACTTTGTCGCCGTCCAAACGCTTTGCCGCCCACTTTCCGTCATCCGAAATGTTTTCTATAGCCGCGATAAGTATCTGTCGTCCGGCGGGTACGGATATACCTGCCCAATCGGTATTATACGCTTCCAGACGAGTCTCTTTTACATAAAACTTTAAGTATTCGTAACTTAAATCAAGCAATCTCTTGGTGGGGTCGGCAGGGTCGGAACTGTTTGCTACGGCGGGCGGAGTCTCCGCTCCCAGCCGTACTTCCCTCAGCTTTTCGCATTGGTAGAAAGGATTAAGTCCGATTAAGTTCAAATTCAGCGCGTTGGTCAAATCCAGCTTGGCAAGATTTCTG
>JBMNTS010000008.1:0-59367 GCA_050945855.1 Christensenellales bacterium
TTAGTTGGCATACAATTATTCCTGTGAATTATGCAAACACTTTATCAAGTATTCTTGTATGGCTTTTTTGTCCATACAAATATTCTTGTGCAAATTGCAAGAGAGAGCATATAAAATTGCAAATAGGGAAAGCATAACAAATATTCTTGCAACAATTGGCACCCCAATTAATTTCCGTACAATTTTTCTTGTATGGTAAAGCAAAAATACGACTTGCGCGGAATCTCTTGTAGATATCCGAACACTTTTATGCCATACAAATATTCTTGTATGGGATTTTCAAGAGTAAGCGCAGGGAATCGTACAGGGAAACCGTACAATTATTCTTGTATGTAATATTGTACGACGGCATAAGACCGGTTTTATACAATTATGGAAACCGGAAAATCCGCGAATAGGAAATCCGCACAATTATTCTTGCGCGGATTAAATTATTTGCGCGATAAAGTTAATGAGTTGCTTCGCCGCGATAGGCGGATGGCTATTATTCAAACTGGCTGGAATATAAGTCGTAATAATGTCCTTTTTTCGCCATCAGGGTTTTATGGTCGCCGTATTCCACAATTCTGCCGTTATCCATTACGATAATGGCGGAGGCGCCTCTTATTGTGGACAGCCTGTGCGCTATCACAAAATTGGTTTTGCCTTTCATCAGGTCGGTCATGGCGTTTTGGATATAGCTTTCCGTCATGGTGTCCACGGAACTGGTGGCTTCGTCCAGTATCAGTATTTTAGGATTCTTTATTATCGCGCGGGCTATGGTCAGCAGCTGCTTTTGCCCTTGGCTTATTGAGGTGACTTCTTCGCCCAGTTCGGTGTTATAGCCGTCCTTCAGCGTCCTGATAAAGTGGTCGGCATACGCTTTGCGCGCGGCGTCTTCTATCTCTTCCATTGTGGCGTCGGGGTTGCCGTAGGCGATATTGTCCCTGATGGTGCCGCTCTCCAGCCAGGTATCCTGCAAAACCATACCGAACAGAGAGCGCAAATCCCGCTTGGTAAACTCCCTTATATCTATCCCGTCTATCTCTATGCTGCCCCCGTCTATCTCGTAAAAGCGCATAAGCAGGTTGACCAGGGTTGTTTTGCCGGCGCCTGTATGCCCCACTATAGCGATGGTTTGTCCGCTTTCCACTTTAAGGGACAAGTCTTTAATCAGTTCTTTGCCGGGAGTGTAGGAAAAGTCTACATTCTTGAATTCCACCCTGCCGCGGATGCGCTCTGCGCTTTGGGGGCGTTCGCTGTCTATAGGCTCCTCGGGCTCGTCCAGCACCTGAAACACCCTTTCCGCCGCCGCTATCGTGGACTGAATGGTATTGGCGATATTGGCGGTCTGCATTATGGGCTGCCCCAACTGATTGGAGTACTGCAAAAAGGCGTGAATGTCGCCCAGCAGCAGCGGATTTTGCGCCCCCGCGAGAATTCCGCCCACCATACATATACCCACGTAAGCGATATTGCTGATATAGCGCAGCATAGGCATAATCAGTCCGGATAAGAAATGCGCCCCTTCGCCCGCTTCGTTAAGCTCGTCGTTTACTACGGAAAAGCGCGCGAGGCTGTCCTTTTCCTTATTAAACAGGCGCACTATTTTGGAGGAGGAAAAAATCTCTTCTATATAGCCGTTAAGCTCGCCCAATTTGCTTTGCTGAGTCATAAATTTGGTTTGGCTGCGGCGGGCGATAATCATGGTGACCACGCCGTACAGCGGCAGCGTAAGCAGCGTCACCAGGGTAAGCCAGCCGCTTATCGTGAACATCATTATGATAATGCCCACCATGGAAATAAGCCCCGTTATCGATTGCACCAGACTTTGCTGAAGGCTGGAAGCTATGGTTTCCGCGTCGTTGGTAAGGCGGGAGAGAATATTGCCCGTACTGTTGGTGTCGTAATAGCTTACGGGAAGCGAAGCAAGTTTTTCTCTAAGCTCCGAGCGCATACGGTAAACGATGCGCTGGGACATGGAGGCGGAAATAAAGAAAGCGATAAAGCTGAGCAGCGCGCTTACCAGATACAGTCCCATAGCCAGATATATGATGCTGAAAATATAATCCTTATCCAGCGCGCCGCGCATAATGCCCAACTGAAGCTCATTGGTGGCTTTGGAAAGCACGCGCGGGGACAAAACCATTATTACGGTAGATGCCACGGCTATTATCAAGACTATGATAAGGGCGGGCAGTTGGGGTTTAAGGTAGCGCAAAAGACGGGAAAGCGTTGCGGAGAAATTCTGCGCTTTTTCCGCTTTGGCACCGGAATGGCCTCCGCCAAACCCTCTTTGAGGACTCTGACGGCGAGGTAAAGCCTTTGGAACGCTAGCCATTTTGCGCCTCCTTTAAGCTGAGTTCTTCCTCGCTCATTTGCGAGAGCGCGAGCGCGCGGTATTCCGGACAGGAGACAAGCAACTGCCTGTGCGTGCCCTGCCCCGCCGGCTTGCCCTCATGCAGCATTATTATATTGTCCGCGTTCATTATGGTGCCTATCCTTTGAGCGACTATTATCTGTATTACGCCTTTAAGCTCTTTGCCCAACGCCTTGCGCAGCTTAGCGTCCGTAGTAAAGTCCAGCGCGGAAAAGCTGTCGTCAAAAATCAATACCGGCGCTCTTTTGGCTATGGCTCTGGCAATGGAAAGCCTTTGCTTTTGCCCTCCGGAAAAGTTGGCTCCGTTTTGCTCAACTACGCTGTCGTAACCCTTTTCCTTTTCCAGAATAAAGCCTTCCGCCTGCGCGATTCTTGCGGCGGATATCATATTTTCCTCGGATAAGTCCTCGGCACCGTATAATATATTGCTGCGGATTGTGCCGCTGATAAGTCCGGCGTTCTGCGGCGCGAAACCTATAAGGCGGCGGAGCAAACTTGTATCCAGCTCTTTTACGTTGACTCCGCCTATTTTTACCTCGCCCTCCGTGGCGTCGTAAATGCGCGGAAGCAGGTTAATCAGCGTGGATTTTCCGCTGCCCGTGGAGCCTACGATAGCGGTCACGCTGCCCGGCGTGCAAGTGAAACTCACTCCGGACACGGCAGGATTTTCCGCTCCCTCAAAGGTATAGGTGACATTGTCAAACTCAACGCCCAGGGACATGTCAACTTTTTGCAAGGTTTCGTCAGCCTTCTGCGGTACGGGCTCGTCCATTACCTCGTTGATTCTTGCGGCGGATACCACAGCGCGCGGAAATATGATAAAAATCATAGCCGCCGTAATCAGGCTGAACATTATCTGCATTACATACTGCGTAATAGCCATCATATCCGCGATTTTGTTGAAATCCATATTGCCCTGCCCCAACTGCTTGTCAATATCCAAAACGGATATTATCAATATCGCTATCGTGGTAAAGGACATAAAAACGGTCATAAAGGGCATAAGCACGGACATTATGCGCGCCTGTTTAATTGCCACTTCGGTCAAATCCCGATTGGCTCTCTCAAACTTTTCGCCCTCTCTCTTTTCCGCGCCGTACGCGCGTATCACCCTTACGCCGGTTATGCCTTCTCTTGCCACCAGCGTAAGACGGTCTATTTTCTGCTGCATTATTTTGAATAAGGGTATAAGAACTTTAGCCGCCCCTATGATAAGCAATATTATCAGGGGCATTCCCGCTAAAATCAAAAGGGTCATCCGCACGTCTCTGAGCAGGGACATTATCAGGCCGCCGAAGAACATAATGGGCGACATCAGCATCATGCGCAAACCCTGTATCAGAATCATCTGAATTTGCGTGACGTCGTTGGTGCTGCGCGTGATAAGCCCGGAAGTGGAAAATTTATCCTCTTGCGACTGTGAAAATGAGAGCACCCTGTCAAACAGCAGGGAGCGGATATCTCTGCCGAATCTGTTGCCCAGTCTGCTGGAGAAATAAGCCACGCCTATGGAGCAGACCGCGCCGATAAGCGAGATTGCCAGCATCTGCAGCCCGTATTTTAATATTATGGCTTTATCGCTTACCTGTCTTGTGAATATCTCCGGGTTGCCGTCTTTACCAAGAATCAGCCGGCCCTGCTTTTGAGTGGAATCGGGCGCGCCGTCCTCCGTGCGCAAAAAGCGGGGTACGGGCATGGAAGAGCCGTCCATAGGATTGGTAAATCTTATTATATTGCCTCGGCTATCCGTTTCCAGGCCGATTATTATCGCGTAATGCCTGCCCTCTTTTTGCTTGGTGACCAATTTGCCCTCGTCCTTCAGAGCGAACGCAGGCAAGCGAATATCGGACATTTCGCCGGAGTAGCCGGAAAAATCAAAACCCGAAGGGAATTCAAAATATTCCATATACGCAGGGTCTATGCTTGCCTTGCCCACGTAAATTTCTTCGCCGCCCGCGGTAGTCTCATAGACGGGTTCTATCTTTATCCCTTCGCCTATAATCACGCTCATTCTGTCCGGCAAAACAAGGTTGGTCATAGCGTGTCCCGTCACCAGCAGAGCAATTACCAGCAATACCCATTTATACGGTTTAAGTAACTTAAATAACTTGAACATTCAATTTCCTGCCGCAGCCTTCAAAAGCTCAAAAACTACTATAAACTAAAAAAATAACAATGTCAAATACTTTGGCTTTATCCGCCTCCCTTCCGTTTTCTTTACTTTTCGCTAAAAATAGTTTATAATTAAACCTTAGAATTATGTTAAAAATCTTTTAAAAACAGGTTGCTTTATGAACAAATACGGATTTATCAGAGTGGGCGCGTTCGCGCCGGAATTACGGGTAGCGGATATTGATTTTAACGTCAGCAAGATAATCGCGCAAATAGAGCAGGCGGACAGGGATAAGGTAAAGATTGTCGCTTTTCCCGAAAACGCGATTTGCGGCGCCAGTTGCGGCGATCTGTTTTTTCAGGACGCGCTGAGAAAGGGTTGCGTGCGCGGGTTGGATAGGATAGTCAAAGCAAGCGCGGACGCGGACGCAGTAATCATTGTGGGGCTGCCCCTTGAGGAAGCGGGCAAACTCTACAGCGTGGCGGCGGTCATAAATAAAGGCAAAATTCTGGGCGTTGTCCCCAAAACGCATACCTCCGCTGCGGATTGCAAATGGTTCGCGGGAGGCGGGCGCGGGAGGGGCGAAATCAGCCTGTTAGGGCAGAGCGTGCCTTTCGGCGCGGATTTGTTATTCGGCTGCGGGCAAACGCTGTTCGGGGTGGAGATAGGCGGCGACCTTGACGCGCTCTCTTCTCCCTCAAACGGCGCGCTTGCCGCGGGGGCGAATCTGATGTTTAATATATCCTCGGAAAACGCGGGGGCGGACATCAGAGAACGGCGGCGGGCGCTTGTGCGCGCGCAGTCAATCAAGGGGTGTTGCGGTTACGTTTGCGCGGGAGCGGGAGCGGGAGAGAGCAGCACCGATTGGGTATTTTCCGGACATCTGATTATCGCGGAAGGCGGGGCTATCCTCAAAGAAGATTACCTGCCCTCCTTTGACAGCAAAAGCATCGTTTGCGATATGGATATAGAGGCGATGCGGGCGCAAAAGCTGCGGGCGCATAAATATTTTGACCCTGCATTTGCTCCGCGCAAAATCGAGTTCGTGCTTAGTGAATATGACGATACTATTATCCGCGCTTACGATAAATCGCCTTTTATTCCCCGTGAAGAGACAGACAAAATATGCGAAGAAATACTTACCTTACAGGCGTACGCGCTGGCAAAAAGGCTGAAGCACATAAACAGCCGCGCGGTGGTATTGGGCATTTCCGGAGGGCTGGACAGTTCGCTTACCCTGCTGGTATGCGTAAGGGCGTTTGATATCCTGGGCGCGGACAAAAAAGGCATACACGCCTTTACCTTGCCCGGACTGGGGACAAGCAAGCGCACTTATAACACTACCAAGGAGCTTGCGGAGGCAATGGGCGTAACGCTGAAGGAAGTTGACATTTCCCGAGCGGTATACTCTCATTTTGAGGATATCGGGCACGACCCGAAAAATAAAAATGTCACCTATGAAAACGCGCAGGCGCGGGAGCGGACTCAGATTTTAATGGATTACGCCAACTCCGTAGGCGCCATGGTGATGGGCACGGGATGTTTGTCCGAGCTGGCTTTGGGGTGGTGCACTTACGGCGGCGACCATTTGTCTATGTATCAGGTCAACGGCTCTATCCCCAAAACGCTGGAGCGCGTGCTTGTCGCATACGAAGCGAAAATAGGAGACGGCAAAAAGAGGGAGGTGCTGAATAAAGTCCTTTCCTCTCCCATAAGTCCGGAATTGCTGCCCGCGGACGAGCACGGAGAAATCACGCAAAAGACGGAAAGTCTGCTGGGCGACTACGCGCTGCATGATTTTTTCCTTTTCCATCTTTTAAGCTCCGGAACGCGCCCGGCTAAACTGCTGGAACTTGCCAGGCTTGCCTTTGAGGGCGATTACGACTATAAGACTATTAAACAAACGCTGAAAGTATTTATTACCCGCCTTATAAGCAGTCAGTACAAGCGCAACAGCGGAGCGGACGGACCCAACATAGGTCTGCTTAACTTGTCCGGCAAAGGCTGTTTCGGCATACCTTCGGACGCGGAAGCGGCTGTCTGGCTGCGGGATTTGGAGGAAACCGAATAAAATAAGTTTATTTTTTATAAAACCTATAAAAAAGGCAATAATATTGCTTGATTTGTCACCATAATGCGCTTTTACCGCATATAATATTCGTGCAATTATCCCATGCGAATATAATTTGGTTTTGACAATAAAAATAATATGTTAAATTAATTCAAACAAGTTGTTTTTTATTGTTTTTTGATATTGACAAGCAGGGATATTTATTGTAAAATATAATCGACTCAGGGGAGATAAAATGAAAAAAGACAAGATGAAAAATATAGTTGTGCCCTACGGTTATAATGAGGATGTGCAACGAAGCACCTATTTTTCTTCAAGATTTTTAGCCAACAGGTTTTTGCCCCCCACTGTAATCAAAGACATCAAAGAACATAACAGAATGGCCTTTAACAGGTCCAATTTCTATGACTCCTTTTTAAGAAGGCGTGAAACGCAGATTTCGGATACGCCTTACGCAACCATAGAAAGGGATAAAAAGGATGCGAATATTATTAGAGGCAAGTATATCCATACGCCTTATATAATCAGCGAGAGAATTTTTACGGAATTGGAAGTTGTGAGAAAAGTCAATAAAGCAGTAATAATTTCGATATTAGGCACGCTGGGAGCTTGTTTTTCCGCGTTTTGCTTTTTGTGGGCCAAGGGAATTATTGCCATAATAAAATAGGAAATAGGATTATCCGATTAATTTTCACAAGCGGAAAAACACTTGTTTTTGTCCGCTTTTTTTATTATTATAATCAGAGAGGCGAATATGAAAAAACGGTACGATTCTTTGATAATTGGGCATATCTCTTTGGATTATAACATTGACTGGCGGGATAATCTTATAGTGGAAGTGGGGGGAGCGGTCATTTACTCCTCAGCCGCCGCTTTTGCCCTGGGGCATAAGGTGGGCGTGGTGACCAAACTCGCCCCCGGGGATAAGGAGCGGCTTGCCGCGTTTACCATACCCGCCGAGGATATTTATTTTTTGCCCTGCAATGTCTCCACCTCTATACGCAACAAGTACCATACGCCGGATAAGGAGCGGCGCACGTGTACCTGCATTTCGCAGGCGGAGCCGTTTGCACTCGCCGACATCCCTGACGCGGAGGCGCGGATATATCATTTGGCGGGCTTGATATACAATGATTTTCCCTCCCGCCTGATAAAAGAGCTTGCCCGGCGCGGTAAAGTGGCTGTGGATGTGCAGGCGTTTTTAAGGCACAGAAAGGAAAACGGCGAAATGTACTTTGAGGACTGGGCGGACAAAAAAGAGCTGATGCCTTATATCCATTATCTTAAAACGGACGCCGCCGAAGCGGAAATCCTGACCGGACAGACGGACAGGAAAAAGGCGGCGGAAATGTTTTACGACTGGGGCGCGAAAGAGATTGTCATTACTCATAATACCGAAGTATTGGCATTCGACGGAAAGCAAATGGCAACCTGCCCCATCAAGGCGCGCAACCTTTCCGGGCGCAGCGGCAGAGGGGATACCACCTTTTCCGCCTATATTACCGAAAGAGAGCAGGCAAGCCTTAAGGACGCCCTACTATGGGCTACCGCCACCGTTTCCGCCAAAATGGAGACCCCCGGCGCGTTCCGGGGTAGCCGCGACGATATACAAAAATATATTGACGCCTTTTACAATACGCAAGCGTAATCCGTCCCGCAAATCTAATAAGCGCTCTTTATTCCGAACAGTCAATTACAAAAAATTTATGCGGTTGTTAATCAGCGGCAAAAAATAGCGTACAATAATAAATGTATGGAGTTAAACCACACTCCGAATGTGAAATGGAGTAATCCATACAAGAATAATTGTGCGAATCGCCTTTTATTGCAGCGGGCGAAATAAAATAGTTGTGCGACAAGGAGATTGCGCGCAAGCTGGATTCTTGGTTTTCCGTACAAGAATAATTGTACAAACGCATTATGTTAATTGATAGGCTATTTGAATTGCCTCCGATTGCGAAAATGAAATAATCCCATACAGAATAATTGTGCGGCATTAATTGCAGTGGTAAAATATCCGTACAAGAATAATTGTGCGGAGTCCTTGTTTGGGATTGGGCAACATCATACAAGAATAATTGTATGGTTGTTTTGGCGGATTGAGGCGGCAAAAATAGCGTACAATAATAAATGTATGGAGTTAAACCACGCTCCGTATGCGAGATGGAATAATCCATACGAGAATAATTGTACGGGATGCCATTTGGAATTGAGCTGATTGGGGAGTTGAGAAAAACGGTGGGAAAGGGCGCGGGAGGGCAACAAAAAACCGCCCGGGAAGGGCGGTTTTTATTTGTTGAAAGGTGTTTTATTATGCTGTTTGCGTTTTGGTAATTTTATATCCGGCGTATAGGGAGATATCGCATTCTAAATCGGTTCCTTCTATAAACTTGTATTTAAGGTCTTTATCCAGATACCATCCGTCAAATTCAAAATCGTATGTGAAATTGAGACTGCTTGACCCTCCGGAGGATTCGGCGACTGTTACACTGACAAGATCGCCGGGATTCTTTGTCAATTCGGTATGCGTGGGGGTATCATCCTTGTCATAGTCGATTTTGTCAAAAGGAGTGGAATTAAAGACGAGGTTAAGCAAGGGGTCTCCGTTCTCTTTGACGCTGATCTGGAGGAATACTCTGGCCGGCAGCTCTTTGCCTAAATGTTCAGCTGTATGCAAGGATCCTTTAAAGCCGTGTGCGTTGTTTGTATTTGCTTGCAGGGAACGGAATGTTACCTTGGTTTTGCCCATGGCATATCTGAATACGGACTGATGCGTGTCAAGCAGTCTGGAAGTCTCGTGGTTGGTATCGTAATTCCATGTGTCAAGTTTTGTCTCGCCGTCGTAATCGTAATTCTTTTTAATTAAGGTATCTTCGAATTTTGTCAATTCGTCCTGGGCGTCAGTGCCGGTAGCGCTGTAGTTGTAGCTTTGGTCTAAGGTAGCCTTTACTTCGCTTCTTATTGTATCCCAGGCGGCTCGTCCTGCTTTTTCAAGCTGATTGCTTATGTCTGCCTGAGAGTAGTTGTTGCTCATGTTGAGTCTAATTAACGTAGCTCTGCCCACCGCTTCCTTCACCGGGGTGTCGTAAGTGTAGCCGGGAACAGGATTGGAGGTGGGCTGCTGATTGGTAAAGTCCGCAACCTCTTCGTCGCTGACTTCCTTAATGCCCACATTGTAAAGCACGATTTCCTTGCTCTTGGACTGATATGCTCCTATTGAGTCCGCGCTGTAGGAATAAATCTGGAATTTGAGCACGCCGGTCAGAGAATTGTTGTTCATGCTGTTAAGCAGATAATCGGCAATTTGAAGCTGGGCATACTCGTATTTTAAGCGGGGTATAGCCACGCCCGCGGCGTCCTTGTCGTCACCGTTGGCCGCTAACGCGTTTTGATAGGCGGTATTGGCGGCATTGTATGCCATTATTTCCGGAGTATCTTTGCCGTCCTCATCCTCGGCGTAGAAGTATAACAGGTCGGTCATTTCCATTTGATATGATAAGAATTTCTGCGCTTCTTTAGCCTGCTTGTTGTATGTCGCGTTATACGGGTTGGTGATCGCGGTATTATTGATTTCGTATATGGCTACGTCGTTTGCCTCCTGCTTTGCCTTGAACTCCATCTGAGCGTCATTGATTTTCTTGTACATTGAGTCGGAGTATCTGTAAGAGTTCTTGTAAACCAGCTTTTGAATCCTGAGGTAATCGCTCCACTCGGCGTCCGTGAATTTATCCTGGTGCGAATAAGTCAGCTGCTTTTCGAAATCCGCATCGGACAAGGTGTCATACGCCTTTTTGTTGTAATCGTAGTAGTATCCGTAAAGGGTGGCGCACTTTTGCTTGCCGGCGGCAGCGACTGCGGTATTGCCGTCCTTGCCGTAATAAATATCGTTAAAGGACATTACGTATACCAGAAAATCGTAATCTTTCAGCACTTCCTTGCAGTAGGCGTTCCTGTCCAGAGCGGGGCTTTCCTCTGCAATCATTTCCGCCAAAACGGTTTGAACATAGACCATACCTTCGGTAACCACTCTGGCGAACTCGTCGCCGGTCATGCCTATGTCAAATATTTTGCCCATTATCAGGCGTTCCTGTCTGGCGACATCGTCTTCGGCATCGTCTTTAGCTTCTCCGTCAAGGGTATCCGCTACGTCTTTAAGCCTGTCCAACTCGTCAATATCGTCAATAAAATTGGAGGTATCGGGGTTATATGCGCCCGTATTTTCCTCGCCCGCGAGATAAGCTACGGTTTTCACCATTTTAGCCTGGGGCAGCGCCGCTTTGGACAACGCGGTCATTATGCCTTCCGGTGTGGCGGCGGCAAATATCTTGCTTGCCGTGGAGCGGTCTTTCAGTCTTTGAGCATAATCATCAGCCGTTTCGTCCGGTCTCTGATCGTATTCCGCGATTTCGTCATCGATGGCTCTGGCAAGGTCGTCATATTGCTGATCAGTATTGGTGTAAGTGACCGGGCTTACGTTATAGTACTTGGCGTCCGAGCCGTAGTCTGTCAGGTCGGCAAGAACAGGCATCACCCTGGGACCTTCCGGTTCATCGACGCCTTTCTTGCCATTACAGGCAAAAAGAGTCACTACCAGCAACATAACGATTAAAATGGTGAAAATTTTCTTTTTCATTATCCAAACTCCTTATTATTATATTGATATTAAACCTTGAGAAGCATTGTTCTGCAATGGCATAATAAGTTACAGTAATTATATCAATCTTGATATAAAAAGTCAATAGCGAATTTTGCTTTTTATTATATTTTGATTGCGTCAAAAACACATTATTTTTAATAAATAACGGCGCTGATAATCTTCGGTGTTGAAAAATAGCGAATAATATGCTATTATACTATCAACATACTAAATCAATATACTAATACTAAATCAATATACTAAATAATTATTAAGGAGGCGGATATGAATTCAAATGAGGATTTTGTAAAACCCTGCGAGCCTATATCCGAGCAAGAACAAAAACCGGATAAAAAGGCAACAAGGAAAGCCAAAAAAGCGCAAAAGAAGGCGCTGAGGCTGCAAAAAAAGGCTCAAAAACAGGCTGAAAAGGCAAAAAAGCAAACAAAAGGCAATGAGCAATGCTTGCAGGCGGAAGCGCAAAGCCGCGAAGGCATACTGCCCACCGAGGAATACGATCAATACTCAGCCGCGCAAGAGGAGCCAACAGCTGTCGAACAGCCCGCTGCCGCAGAGGAGAACGCCGCCCAGGAAGAGCCGGTTGCTGCTGAGGAGAACGCCGTTGCAGAGGAGCCCGCCATCATTGAAGAGCCTTCCGCCCGGGAAGAGCCTGCCGTTATCGAAGCAGCGGAGGCAGAGCCCAAAGCGGAAAAACCTTCCAAATATTTTACCGATATTACGGGCAAGCTGTCACGTTTTGAGATCTTTCTGGATAAGAGCAAGGCATACCGCTTTAATATGATAGCCGGCAACGGAGAGATAGTGGGAGTATCCCAGGGCTACAAGAGCAAAGCAAGCTGCAAAACAGGCGTCAATTCGGTTATTAAGCACGCCGACGCGCCTGTTGCGGACACTCTGCGCGAGGATTATTCCCCCAAAGTGGGCGAAGCGGTGTTTGAGGTTTACAAGGGGACGGACAACAAATTCCGTTTCAGGCTGAGGGCGTCAAATTTCAGACCCATTTTAGCTTCTCAGGGGTATACCACAAAAGCGAACTGCCTTAAAGGCATTGCCTCGGTAAAGAACATTGCCGCGGCGGGCAATATTACCGATTTAACCTGACCCTTGCTTGCGGCAATCTTGACAAAGGCGGGCAATTTTGATAGACTGATTGCGACGGATAAACTATGATAATAAAAATTGACAAGCTAATATTCAAAGACGACGGCGACTGCATAATAAGATATATGGACGGCAGAGTCTTTTGCCATATCGCCAAGGTTGCCAACGGCTACTATATTTATAATGTAAAAGGGGAGCAAATCGCGCAAATGCTTTTCGGCAAAAAAAGCTGCGATTTAGTCCTTGCCAATCCCTATTTACCCAAGGAAAGCTCTTACACGCTGCATCTGTTAAAAAACGGAAATTTCGCCGTCACCCCTTTGGAGATAGACGAATTAAGGGACAGGAGATTTATCGAAAGGCTGCAAAAAGAGCAGGAAGTCAGCGTGTTGAACAAAGCGGAGTTTACGCTTGTGGGGGATTTCAGGGAGTACAATTACGACATCTACCGGGGCAGTATCGCGGCAGGCAACGTGCTGCCCCATGAAGACGACGCTTATTTTAAAGTGCGCATAAACGAAGGGGGCAATATCGTGCGCGTTATGATGCTCGCGCTTGCCATAGACAGGCTATGCTTTGAGAAGCCCCGTGACCGCAAAGTCAAGAAAAAGATATTCAAATATCAGCACGGTTGAAAAAAGCCCCTTGTTTTTTCAAAGGGTTTTAATCAAAAACAGATTTCAGCCGGCGCTTTTTATCCTATGCAGAACTGGCGGAGAATGCCGGTAGTCATCACGTCCGCCATAACCAACGCTTCCGCCTGAATTTGGTCATATCCCTTTATGCTGTCCTGATATTGACCTTGAATCATGAAGCCGGCTTCGTTTTCCGTCATACGCAAATGGTCAAAAAGCAATTCCTTCCACTCGCTTTTGCTCCAGCAGGGATTGATGGAAGCTAGAAATTCCGCGATTTGCTCGGCGTTTTGATACCATAAGGCGCGCTGTTTTTCCGCTTCCGCGGTGTCCCCCGCCTTTGCCGCGTTTACCAGTTGGGCGGCAATGAGAAGGTGCTCGGTGAAAAGCTGCTTGAAACGCATCGTCGTCTTTTCGCCGTAAAGGGGCGCCAGAATTTTGGCAAAATCGCCGGGATTTTCCAACAGTCTATTGCTGGTCGCATCCAAATCGGGAAGATTGAAAACAATGCTCTCAATGGTAAGACGCGTCCAGAATACGTGCTCCATCCATAATCTGCGTATAGTGAACGCTAACTGTAATTGACGGCAGGATAAGCCGTTGCAATATTTTATTTCGCGCATAATATTACACTCCGTTAAGTTTTGGGATACGGCAAAACGCGCGTATCCTATCCATTTATATGACAAAAGGGCATAAGAGTGATTATATTAAAAAAGCCGTATTGTGAATACGGCCTGTCTGATATGTCTTTATTGCCTATAATAACAGGCTGTCAAGCTATGCTGCCTATGCGCGCCTTGGTGAGCGTGTAGGTGATATTGTTTTCCTCTATGCGCACGGGGATACGGAAGGAGTCGTTTTCGCCTTCTACCTTATACCCGTCAGTATTTTTGGCGTAATACACATAGATAGACTTGCCTATGGGAGAAGCGGTGCGCGAAATCGCGGCTTTTATGCAATCCACGGTAATCGGCTCGTCTTCGTCAAGCAGAGGGATATTGTTAACCTTTGCCTCATCCACTCTTGAGAAATTTAACGCCTGCGCCTTGCCCGTATTTACGTCGGGCACCTGAACGGTGGCTGAAAAATTGGCCGTTTCCACGTCATAGCAGCGGAAATAAATGTAAAGGGCCCCGCCGTCCACCACAACTCCTTTTCTCGCTTTGATGTTCATTGCCCCATCTTTAACAAGGGCGCCGTTTTTCTTAAGGCTGTAGTACTCCACGCCCTTGCCGCCGTAAATTATCGCGGTCTCTATAATATTATCCCCTTGCTTTTCCCACCTGTAGCTTGCCGCCATATCAAAGCCGTCCATTAAAATGCAATTTTCTAAAATAAGTTCGTCCTCGGCATTACGGTAAGTAACTTCCATATAAGTGCCTTTGGTGACCTTGTTTTTAATGGTGATATCCCTTTCCAGTTTTTCGAAATTAAAACTCTGCTCGGAAATCCTCGCTATTCTTACCTTAAGTTCGCCTACCTGCTCCTCCCCCTCCTTTGCGGTATAGGTCAGCAGCTCCCGCGTAGCCCACGCGGAACCGGGCACGGACTCCTTCTTTGAGCAACCGGAAAGAGCGGACACGCTCAAAACAAGCACAAGTAAAAACAACAATAATTTTTTCATTAAATCGCCTCGGACAATTTGATGATAGCATTATAAATCAAAAACGCCCAAAAGTCAAACATAGCGCGCCCGCGTACGCAATGCGGAATTTTATAACGCCGCCTTATTAAAAAGTGCCCCTTACCCGTCATTTATATTATCAAACCTCAGTAACTGTCTTGCGGTTTTAAGGAAAATAAGGTAAAATGGAAACACGAAAAAAGGAGAATAGGTTTATGAAAATCATAAAACTGATTATATTCTGGATTCTGCAATGGACGTGGGGGCTGCCGCAGAATCTGCTGGGATTGTTTTTTACGCTAAAGATGAAGAGGCATCCCAAGGAAATGTTTAACGGGGCGCTGGTCACCTGGCACGATGAAAACTGGGGCGGCATAAGCCTTGGAATGTTTTTGATAATATGCGGCAACAAGAGCCCGCTCTGGAAAAAGGATACCCTAACCCATGAGTATGGGCACGCAATTCAATCAATTATACTCGGGCCGCTGTATCTTTTTGTAATCGGCATACCCTCTTATATCTGGTGCAACGGAAAAAAATATATTGAGCTGAGAAAGAATAAGGATATCAGCTACTATGAATTTTATCCTGAAAAATGGGCAAATAAGCTGGGCGAAAAATTTACCGGCTATAAGATAAGCGATAAAGCAAAATAAATTTTTTACCCTGCGTTCAGGTCGGCAAGCTTTAGCGTTCCGGGATGGTCGTAAAAAGCTTTGAGGTAAGAGGCGGGAGTGTATTTTTCGCTGTACTCTCCCACAAATTCGCCGTTTTCGTTTTTCTCGCAGACAAACTCGTAACACCACGTGGCGCAGAACAGCCATACCTTTTTCTTGTCAAACATCTCGTCCACATCGGGAAGGTAGCCGTT
Source organism: Christensenellales bacterium (assembly GCA_050945855.1). Taxonomy (GTDB): domain Bacteria; phylum Bacillota; class Clostridia; order Christensenellales; family DTU072; genus CAYSNP01. Next base: position 15,435 of record JBMNTS010000008.1, read on the forward strand.
TTCGCTCATCGCAACCATTTTTTTGTTGGGTGTGGTATTGTAAGCCCTGTCGAATTTGTTGCTCATAGAGCCGTTGATTGAGTAAAACATTTTCTTAGGATAAGTGTCCTCTCCTATAATGTCGCAATAATTGTCTCCCACATACCAGCCGCGGCTCTGCCCGTTCCATATCCAGATAAGGTTGTCAAGGGAAAACTCGTCGTTGAATATGTCGTAAATCAGGCGGTAAAGCTCAAAATAAGCCTGCTTGCCCGCAGCGCCCCACCAAAACCAGCCTCCCGCGGCTTCGTGCAAAGGCCTCCAGAGAATGGGCACGCCTTGCGTCTTTAATATCTTAAGCATCGTTGCCGTGCTGCGTATGTCCTGGAGCAGTCTGCGGTAAGCAACGCTGTCCTTATCCGCCAGCGCGGCTTTGAGGTCAAAATCCGTTTGTTTGGTATAAAAGCTGCCTCTGCCGCTCTCTCCCTCGGGGGCAAACCAATGCCAGCACATTGTGACTATGCCGCCCGCGTTATGCCAGTCTTGGGCAAGCTGCAATACGTGCGCCGCTTCGCCGTCCTCAAAGCGGGAGGCGTCCAGCCCCAGCACTGCGGGATAAGCTCCGGTTACCCCGTAAACCGCGCTCATCTCCGCGATGGCAAAGACGTCCGAGGCGTACTTTTCCGGGTTTTCAAAAACATTTACGTACTGCCCCGCAAATATCTTTTTGCCGTAATTATCTTTAAGCAGCCCGTAAAGGGCAACCGCTTCCGCGGAAGCGGTTTTATTGTTTAGCTCCGCAGGCACGTCGGAATAATCCACATTGAGCGGATAATAATCGTAAAGATAAAAACCCGCCAATCCCCCGCAAAGCACCATAACCGCAAGCGCGGCAACAGCCATTTTCAAAAAACTTTTTACGCCTGCTTTCATTTTGTGTCACTCTCCATACCGTTAATCTTTTTTATAATCCGCTTCATGATTTTTACGCTTGCCTCCCACATTTCGCGCTCGATGGGAGTGAGTTTGCCCAGCAGCTTTTCCATATAATTATAATGGGCAATCGAAAGCTCGTCCGCGAAGTTTTTACCCTTTTCGGTCAGATAAAGCAGATTGATGCGCTTGTCCTCCCGTGACTGCTCCCGGCGTATAAAGCCTTCGGCAATAAGCCTGTTGGCGACGGCGGTAAAGCTGCCCTTCTCCAGACCCGTATCCTCGCTTATGTCTCCCATAGTGCGGTAATTGGTATACCTGATTGACAGTAGCGTCTTTATATGGTTGTATCCCAGTCCTTTTACCGGCGCGTATATTTTGCGAAATTCCTCGGTAAAAGTATGATTCAAAAGATGAAAAAAACTAAATAACGAATACGCTTTTTCGTTTTCTTTCTCTATCATTACGCTTTCTCCGTTGCAGGCGAAAATATGCCTGTTATCGTTAATCAAACAAGGGGGTGGAGAGATATCTTTCGCCGGTGTCAGGCAGTATGGCGACAATCAGCTTGCCCGCGTTCTCCTGCTTTTGTGCCAGTTCCTTTGCCGCCCAGAGGGCTGCGCCCGAAGAAATGCCCACCAGCAGGCCGTCCGTGCGGGCAACATCTCTTGCCGCGGCAAAGGCGTCCTCGTGCGCTGCGCAAATTATCTCGTCGTAAATCTCCCTGTTAAGCACTCGGGGCACAAAGCCCGCTCCTATGCCCTGGATTCTGTGCGCGCCCGCTCTTCCCTGCGTAAGCACGGGGGAATCGGCAGGCTCTATTCCCACTATCTTAATGTTTTTGTTTTTGGATTTAAGGTATTCGCCCGCGCCCGTTATCGTGCCGCCCGTGCCTATGCCCGCCACAAAAATATCTATCTTGCCTTGGGTAGCCTCCCAGATTTCCGCGCCCGTGCGCTGTCTGTGCGCCTGCGGATTGGCGGGATTGTCAAATTGTCCGGGAATAAAGCTGCCTTCCGTCTGCCGCGCCAGCTCCTCCGCGCGCTCTATCGCTCCCCTCATTCCTCGCGCGCCCTCGGTAAGCACCAGTTCCGCTCCGTACGCTTTAAGCAGCTTGCGCCTTTCCACGCTCATCGTTTCCGGCATTGTGAGAATAACCTTGTATCCCTTGGCGGCGCCCACCATTGCCAGTCCGATGCCGGTATTGCCGCTGGTGGGCTCTATTATTACAGAGCCCGGCTTCAGCGCGCCCCGCGCCTCCGCGTCCTCTATCATCGCCAACGCGATACGGTCTTTTATGCTGCCGCCGGGATTGAAATATTCCAGCTTGCCCGCGATTTTCGCAAGGGCGTTGTGCTCGGAGGCAAAGCCTGACAATTCCAAAAGCGGGGTATTGCCTATCAAATCGGTGATTTTTTTATTAACAGCAGCCATTTTTCCCTCAACTCCTTAGGTCGTTAATATCATTATTATGTCAATAAGCCCCTCTTGTCAATACTTTTTTTAGGGAAAGTGATTTTATCACATATTTATTTATAAAAAAAATGATATTATATAATACAGATTAATATAAGGAGTACCGACAATGAGCGACAAATGCAATCATGACTGCGCAAGCTGCGCGCTGGAATGCGCGGACAGGAAGGCGGCGGATTTTAAGGAAAAGCTGAACGAGATGAGCAGCGTAAAAAAGGTAATCGCGGTAGTTTCTGGCAAGGGCGGGGTAGGCAAGTCCATAGTCACCTCCATGCTGGCGGCGGCAATGAACAGGCGGGGGCATAAGACTGCCGTTTTGGACGCGGATATTACAGGACCGAGTATCCCCAAGGTTTTCGGGCTGACCGATAAGGCTACGGGTACGGAATTCGGGCTGTTTCCGGTAAAGAGCAGGACGGGCATTGAGATAATGAGCGTAAACCTGCTGCTGGAGCATGATACCGACCCCGTTATATGGCGCGGGCCGGTAATCTCGGGCATGATTAAGCAGTTCTGGAACGGGGTAATCTGGGACAATATCGAGTATATGTTTATAGATATGCCGCCGGGCACCGGAGACGCCGTGCTTACGGTGTTTCAGTCCATCCCGGTAGACGGCATAATAGTGGTGACTTCTCCGCAGGAGCTGGTGTCCATGATAGTCTCCAAAGCGGTGAAAATGGCGGAAATGATGAAGGTGCCCATAATAGGGCTGGTGGAAAATTTTTCTTACTTCCATTGCCCGGACAACGGCAAGGACTATAAGCTGTTCGGGGACAGCCATATTGAAGAAGCAGCAAAAGAGCATAACCTGAAAGCGCTTGCCAAACTGCCCGTAGACCCCGAAATTGCCGCCGCGTGCGATGCGGGGCTGATAGAGTATAAAGAAAATAAGCCGCTGGAGCCGGTAGCGGATATTTTGGAAAAGCTGTAATTCCTGTCAAGGGTCCATGACACTTGACATAAGGCATAAAAAAACTGCCCGCCCGGGCAGTTTTTATATTGTTATGTTACGTTAGGTTTAATAAATATCGTCTCTCTTGACGTATTTGAATTGTCTGCCCCTGCGCTTTGCCTCTCTGTACCTCATTTTCTCAAATTTGTGCTCCGCCTTCCTTTCTCTCTTTGCCTGACGGTAAGCGTTAACGTAACGCTTATGATATTCGGGACCGCCCATTCTTCTGCGTCTGCGTATGCCGGCGTCCATTAATATGAACAGCGCCGCCACGCCCGCTATTACCGACAAGACCACAAAGATGGTGTAATCGTTGTTGGTGACCAGTACGTAATCGCCCATTTGGTCCGTCTTAATAATAAGGTATTTGCCCTCGATGCGCGCATCTTGCACTATCTCTATTTCACCGTCTTGGGTATAGCGCAACAGAGCGTAGCTGCGCGCGCGGCTGAGGTTGTCGGGTATCCTTATCCTTATGGTAATGAGCTCGCCCGGCTCCGTTTCCTCGCCGTCGCGCATAAAGGAGAAAGAGTAACCTTTCTTGACCGCTAAACCGTTGAGTTCGGGCTTGCCTAATTTGAACTGCTTAAAGTCCTCCACAAAACGCCCGAATTCTTCAGATGCGCCGGAATCGTGCACATCCGCGTCAAAGGAAACTTCGGCGTCATAGGAGCCTACCGCGGTAATATTCTCGTTTTGGGTGTACAGCACGGACTGTTTGACCACCACCGCGCCCGCGGTATAGCTTATCTGATAATTGCCCGCTTGCGCGCCGTAAGGCGTCACCGAATAGCTGCCCGCCTCGCTCGGCATATCCGCGCGCGGCAGCGCGGAAAGCACGCTTTCGTCCTCATCGCCCGCAAAGCCCGTATAGATAAAGACGGGAGAGGGCACTTTGTCGTCGTCATACACTGCCGGCTGAAGAGCGATGTCAAGGGATTTCTTAACGATTCTTACCTGATACTCGCTGTCAGGAGCCAAAGTGTAATTGGGATTGTCAAAGAAAGGGATAACGTAATACGTGCCTACGTCAATCATATCGCCGCTGTAGGAAAAGCTGAAATTAATCTCGTCGCCGTTAAGCACTCCGTCGGGGGTGGCGGAAACCAGTTTTTGCGCCTGTCCGTTGTAAACCAGTTGTTGCGCGCCGGTGTATACCACGCTAAATTGCTTGGGCGCGACGTTTACCGTGCATTCAAAGGTGAACTGCCTGTAGTTTTCCTCGTCGTCGGGAATAAAGCGCACCGTATACAAGGTAGTGTTGCCGTCCGCGGTATCCGGGAAAACAACGTCCTCTTCCCAGCTGAAAGTGCCCGTAATGGTCATTTCGCCTTCGTTGGTGACCGCCTTCACGATTCCGCCGGAAAACTCGCTCTCCGTCAGCGCGTTTCCGTATATTATGGTGCTGCGCTGCGGCAGTTCAAAAATAACGGGAAGAATGGTGTTTATCGTAAGACCGCGGTTTTGGTCGTTGAATATCAGGAAATAATTGTCGCTTACCGTGAAGTCGGTCAGCAAATACAGGTAAAAGCCGGGGGATTCGCCGGGCTCCCTTTCTATTGTCACCTCGCAGGTGTCCGAATAAACCAGCCCGATTATCTGATATTCTATTGCCGGGTCCTGCTCCCCGTAAACCTTGCTTTTGGAGTAAGGTCTTATGGTAAGGGACGCTTGGTTAATCGTAAATACGGCGGGATAAAAGGTTAAGGAGAAATTGGGGTTGTTGTCGTTGTTGAGAGTGTTCTGATAAATATCGTATTCTCTCACGTCATTACCCTCTTCCCTTGACAGGCTGCCCGAAAGGGCGAACGCGCCTTCGTCAATGGTGTATGTAAGAACGGGATCGTTTTGCCCGTATATCTTTTGCATGGAATTGGCTCTAACCGTAAGCGATTTTTTGGTGACGTAGAGCATCTTGCCGCCGCTGTTGTCCGCCGTAATCTCGTATCCGTCCGAATCCGCGCCGGACAAGGTGATGGGGTAGCCCTGCTCCCTTACGTTAAGCCTTACGTTGGTATTGTATAAATACGCCTGTCCGTCAAGGTAAATGGTGGGCCTCACCAATCCCGCGGGGACACTCAAATGCTCCTCGCCCTCCACAAAACCTGTATAGGTAAGCGGCAACTGCAGGATATCGTTATAGGTAATATAATTCTCGGTATTGGTAACGCTCACGATAAGCTGCGCTTTTTGCACCTCAAAGCTCATTATTGCGGAAGTAGCGGCAAAATAGTTCTGGCTTTCCGCTTTGGTGGCGGTAACCTCTATCCTGCCTCCGCCCAAAATAGTGAGGATATCATCCTCTATGCTCGCTCTGCCGGAAACCAGAGTATAGCTGATTTCGCCCTCTCCGTTGCCGCCCTCGGCCGTAAGGATTAAGGGCAGAGCGGTGTAGACAATGTCCTCAATCTGTTCTATGACAAGGGGGGTAGTCTGATTGATTTTAGCTACCGTAAAGGTGCAGTAGTCCGTGCCGGTAATCACATAATTGGGACTGTCGGAAGAGGCGTAAGCGGTATAAGTGCCGGCGTTTAACAGAGGTACCTCCACTCCGTCCATTTCGTATCTGATATTGGCGGGCAAAGGAATACCGGCGTAAATAGTGTCGTGAACCGCGGTAATGGATTGCACCGCGCCCGTGTATGACAGATTGGAATAATTGCTGAAATGGACGGCAACCTGCTTAGGTCTGATTTCGTATATAAATTCGTCCGCAAGCTGCAGAATATGGTTGTCGTTGTTGGGGTTGGGCTTGTCCGGATTGAACTGCACCGCCACGCTGTATAAGCCCACGTCGGAGACAGAGCCGGGGGCGGATATATTTGTGAATATAAAGGATATGTCAATACCGCCCACGCTGTCCACGTCGTACGCGCCTATGGAAGGCGGGGAATCGTCAAACACCTTGGAAAGGTATCTTTCCTCTATGCTTACCAAAGCGAGTTTGCGGGTAATGGAAGCGCCGGACAACACCACATCCTCGGGGGGCAGGTAATTGCCGCTGTCCGCGCCCTCAATCAAAAAGCTGTAGCATATATAATAATTCTCCCCTCTGGCAAGAGCGACGGTATCCATAAGGTGGTCGGTATAGTAGACCACGTTTGCCTTCATAATTACCGTATCGCCGTCCACAACCTCATAATTGCTACCCTCAACGGACATCTGGTATACTGCCAGATTGTCATATTCCTTGGTTATGGGGAATACGGAAGTGTCCGATATCGAAAGTTGCGCGCGATTGATGGTGTAGGGATATTCCACCCTGCCGATAATTATGGGCGCGCCGCCCAAAGTATTGTATATGGTGACTATGGCAGCATACTCGCCCGCGCGTGACGGAGGAGCGGGCAGGGTGCCCAGCGTGGGCGAAAAATACGCGATATTAAAGGTAAAGTCCGCATACGCCGCGCCGCTCAGCTTAAGGCTTGCCTCGTCCGTAGCCGCCTTAGGCTCCCCGTCGTAGGTAAATTCGGACACAATGGCGGAGGGGTCGGGAGAAAAGGTTGCTACGGTGACGGAAAATTCCATATCCGTGGGAAGCATGGTAAAGGAGTAAATAACCGAATTGTCGATTCCGTTGGAATAATGAGCGTCCTCGGGGGATATGGCCGAACTTATGCTGTCAAAGTAACAGCCGTCGTTGGGTTTCACGCTGATTTTCACAGACTGCCCTTCGTAGTATGTACCCGCGCCGCTTGCGGTGCCGTTTGTCACGGGAGCAATAGTCACAGTCTTGACAAATCTTGCAAAATAGCTCGCGTTATTGAGTTCGGCCTCGGGGGTGTATTCGTCCTCGGTTGTAATAACCGATTCGTCCGCCGTCCTTACCTCCGCCTCAAAGCCGGCGTTGGGGGTAAGTGTAAAGGATACCTTTCCCTCAGTAAGGGCAGGGGTGACGCTGCCGTTGGAGCCCACGTATAAAATATTGCCGCGCGAATTGTGCGCGTAATTAAAATTGTCCGTGATGTACCAGCAGCCTTGGGTCACGCCGTTGGTGTTGGCGCCCTCAATGCCGAATCCGCTTAGGGTAAAGGTAAGACTGCCCACAAAAAAGCTGTCGTAAACATTGCCCTGATAACTGTTGCCCACGATGCCGCCTATATGGCTGGTGCCGCGCACGTCGGCGTAAGAGGCAATGCCGCTTACTGTGCCGCTGCAGCGGCCCGCAAGCGAACCGGCGTACCGTCCGCCGTTGATAATGCTGTCAGAGTCAATAGTCAGATTGCGCACAACGCCGCCGCTGCCCAGAAAGGAAAACAGCGCGGTATAATCGGAGGTGCTGCTGATGATAAGCGAGTGCAGGGTATGTCCGTTGCCCTCGAAAATGCCCATAAATGGTCTGTTTACAGAGCCGGTATAAGAGCCGATGGGGCGGGTGAGAAAGCCGCTCAAATCCAAATCGGTAATCAGGGAAAAATGCGCTCCCTGGAATGTGTTGCCCGTGCTTACCGCATTGGCGAGATAAGCTAAGTCTTCGGGTTTGGAAATTATATATGGAGAGGCTTCCGAGCCGCTGCCGCCTAAAGAAGCGGACGCCGCCCATTGCGTAGTGGGAAGGACGGGCTCGTCGGCGTACGCGCTCTCGCCCGGCAGAGCGAAAAGCGAAAAGACGGCAAGCACAGCCATAATAACGATGATAACGCCGGATGTTAGTACTCGTTTAGTCATTATACCCTCCGTTAAAGGTCAATTTGGATATGGATTGAGCAAGCCCGCAGATGCCTAGACTATACTCTTAGAAATTATATCATAGCGCAATATATATTTCAATAACTAATTTTACAGAGGGTTAATAAATTGCGCGCGGGGGCGCATAAAGATAAAAAGTTTGTGAACATTTTATATATTATTTACTTTTTTTTACACGGCGGTAATATTCCGCCCGCCTTGGATGCCGGAATTCAGGCAATTTCCGCCCTGCCCGATATTGGGAATTTTTGTTTTTTTCTCTTTACTTTCATATACTGATGGTGTATACTTAATAGAAGTCTTTAAACGGGTACGGCGATACCGGCAAGATTAAATAAGCAATAACGTCATAAGTATCCTTGCCTTACTCGCGGGATATTTTTTTAGGAGGAGACGACAATGCGCGTAAAATCAATCATAATGGATGAACAGGCCATAAAAAGGGCGGTTGTCCGCATAGCGCACGAAATTATAGAGAAAAACCGCGGGTCGGAAAACATCGCTCTCGTGGGCGTGCGCACCAGAGGTTTGCCCTTTGCGCAGATGATTGCCGAATGCATAGAGGAGAGCGAAGGCGCTCAGATAAAAACCGGCGTGCTGGATATCACCTTGTATCGCGACGACCTTTCGCTTATCGCCGACCACCCCGTAATCAATTCCACGGATATCGACTTTAACATCGTGGGCAAGACCATTATCCTTTGCGACGACGTGCTGTATACGGGCAGAACGGTAAGGGCGGGCATTGAGGCCATAATGGAAATGGGGCGTCCGGGAGCGATTCAGCTTGCGGTGCTGATAGACAGAGGTCACAGGGAATTGCCCATAAGAGCGGATTACGTGGGCAAAAACGTACCCACCAGCCGTCTGGAAGAGATAAAGGTAGAATTTGCCTCCACGGACGGAGCGAACAGGGTGCTGTTATTGGAAAAGGAAGAGCAGTAGAAAAGCGGGGCTTTAGAGTCCCGTTTTTTTAAGAAAAATTAATATAATTCCTGCAAAATAGGGGATGGGATATGCGACTGAAGAACAAGGATTTGTTGGGGCTGAAAGACATAAGCAAAGAAGAGATCGAGCTTATTTTAGACACCGCCCGGGAAATGAAAAAGATTCTTATGCAGGGGGTGAAAAGGGTACCGCATTTGCAAAACAAAAGCGTGTTTACCCTGTTTTACGAAAACAGCACCCGCACGCGGAGCAGCTTCGAACTGGCGGGCAAATATCTTTCCGCCTGCGTAACCACGCTGCCCGTAAACGTTTCCAGCGTGCAAAAGGGGGAATCGCTGATAGATACCGGCAAAACGCTGGACGCGCTGCAGGCAAGCGTTATGGTAATCCGGCATTTTGCGGCGGGCGCGCCCAAGCTGCTTGCGGATAACGTGTCCGCAAGCGTGATAAACGCGGGGGACGGAATGAACGAACACCCCACGCAGGCGCTGCTGGATATGTTCACGCTTCAAGAAAAATACGGGAGCATAGAAGGGCTTACCGTAGCCATAGTGGGGGATATCAAGCACAGCAGAGTAGCCCGTTCCAACGTGTGGGGGCTTACCAAAATGGGCGCGCAGGTAAGGTTTTGCGCGCCTGCCACTCTGATTCCGCCCGAATTTGAGAGGACGGGGGCGGAAGTTTTCGGCTGCTGCGACGAGGCGGTGAAAGGCGCGGACGCCATAATGGCGCTAAGGATGCAGCTGGAGCGGGAAAACGGCATGGTAGCCAGCATAAGGGAGTATCATAAATACTTCGGGATAGACCGCAAAAGGATGTCGCTTGCCGCTAAAGGCGCGATTCTTATGCATCCCGGCCCCATTAACAGGGGAGTGGAGCTAAGTTCGGAAATGGCGGACAGCGCGGAAAGCGTAATAGAGGAGCAGGTGCTCAACGGCGTGGCGGTAAGAATGGCGCTGTTATTCCTTTTGACGAGAGGAGGAAAGAAATAATGGCCATATTAATAAAAAAGGGTAAGTTGTTTGACAGGCAAGGCGAGTACGATATATTAATCGAAAACGGAATAATCGCGAAAATCGAGGCTGACATCGCGGCGGATTGCGAAAAGGTAATAGACGCGAAAGGGCTTACGGTGACCCCCGGCCTTTTCGATATGCACGTACACTTGAGAGAGCCGGGACAGGAGTATAAAGAGGATATCCGCTCCGGCTGCGCCGCGGCGGTATCGGGAGGCGTGACAAGCGTATGCCCCATGCCCAACACCTCTCCGGTATGCGACGACCCCGCCGTAGTGGAATATATCCTAAAGCGGGCAAAGGAAGAAAAACTTGCCAAAGTTTACCCCATAGCGGCAATTACCAAAGGGCTTAAAGGCGCCGCCCTTACCGAGATGGGACTGCTTGCGGAAGCGGGCGCGGTAGCCTTTTCGGACGACGGAGAGCCTGTGGAAAGCGCGCAAATGATGCGCATAGCCATGGAATACGCCAAAGGCTACAACAAGTTTATCATAAGTCACTGCGAGGACAAAACGCTGGTGCACGGCGGGCTTGCCAACGAGGGCTACAACGCCGCCGTTGCCGGGCTTAAGGGCAATCTGTGCGTTGCAGAGGAGGCAATGGTCGCCCGCGAGGTATTGCTTGCGGAAGCGCTGGGGGCAAAAGCGCATATCGCGCATATATCCACAAAAAACAGCGTGGAACTGGTGAGAGCGGCAAAGGCAAGGGGAGCGCGGGTGAGCGCGGAAACCTGCCCGCATTACATTATACTTAACGACAGCGTTATACTGGACTGGAACACGGACGCCAAAGTCAATCCGCCCGTGCGTTCGGAAAAGGACAGGCTGGCGATAATAGAGGGCATCAAGGACGGTACCATAGACGCGATAGCCTCCGACCACGCTCCGCACCACATCAACGACAAGGCGGTGGAATTTATGTACGCCGCCAACGGCATAAGCGGAGTGGAGAATACCTTTGCGCTGTGTTACACGCATCTGGTAAAAACGGGCATAATCAGCTTAGCCGCGCTTGTTAAACTGCTAAGCGAAAACCCCGCCAGAATTATAGGGGTTGAGCCCGTGGCGCTTGCCGCGGGAGCAAAGGCGGATATCGCCCTCTTTGACCTTGATACGCCTTATGTAATCACAAAAGAAAATATGGTATCCAAGGGCAAGAACACTCCTTTCGCGGGAAGCAAGGTGTACGGCAAATGCGTGCACACTTTTGTGGGCGGCAGACAGGTGGTAGAGTGCGGAAAGGTGATATACAACGATTAAGGGTGTCCTTAATCGCAAATAAGGGAGCCTAAAAGGATAATTAATGATAGACAAGCTGATAGATAAAATAATCGAAACCAAGAATCCTTCGGTAATAGGACTGGACACAAAGGCGTCCTATCTGCCCGACTACGAACAGATAAAAAGCAACGCGCAGGCAGGGGAGAGGATATTCGCATTCAATAAAGCGATAATAGACGCCGTATATGATATAGTGCCTTGCGTTAAGGTGCAGGCAGCGTATTACGAGATGTACGGACTCCCCGGCATAAAGGCTTTTTACGATACTGTCGCCTATGCCTCTTCCCGCGGGCTTATCGTTATTTCGGACGTAAAGCGGAATGATATTTCCTCCACGGCGGAGGCTTACAGCAGCGCGTATCTGGGCGTAAACGATTTGGGGGAGGCGGCGTTCGCCAGCGACTTTATTACCGTCAACGCGTATCTGGGCAGCGACGGGATAGCCCCCTTTGTAAAGGATTGCGCCAAATATAATAAGGGCGTTTTTATTCTGGTAAGGACGTCCAATCCCTCGGGCAGAGAATTGCAGAACCTGTACGTTACCTTGAACAAAAAAATGCTTTACGAGATTATGGGCGAGTATGTGCAGGAGTGGGGTAAGGAGCTGATAGGAAAGTACGGCTACAGCAGCGTGGGCGCGGTGGTGGGCGCTACCCATCCGGAAGAGGCGGCAAAACTGCGCGCGGCGCATCCCTCCGTGTTTTTCTTAGTGCCCGGTTACGGGGCGCAGGGGGCAAGCGCGGAGGAGATTACCGTAAGTTTTGACAACAGGGGCTTGGGCGCTATTGTCAATTCCAGCAGGGCGATATTGTGCGCCTATAAAAAAGAGCAATACTCTCACCTTTCGCCTTCACAGGCGGCAAGGCAGGCGGCTATCGCCATGAGAGAGGATATAACGGGCGCGTTAAGGCAAAAAGGAATAAATTTTTAAGTACGGAGCGACAATGGGATATTTAACACTTGAGGACGGCAGCAGCTTTAAGGGCAGGCTTATAGGAGCCGGGAACAAGGCGATAGGCGAACTGGTTTTCAATACCAATATGGTAGGTTATCAGGATGTGCTTACCGACCCCGCAGGCTACGGGCAAATTGCGGTAATGACTTATCCGCTTATAGGCAACTACGGCATTAACGATAATGATATGCGGGGACTTATCCCCTATCTTAACGGTATTGTGGTAAGGGAACTGTGCGATATACCCAGCAACTGGAGGGCGACGGGCAACCTTAACGATTACCTTATTCGCCATAATATTACGGGGATTTCGGATATTGATACCAGAGCGCTTACCGCCATTATCAGGAAAAAGGGCAATTTAAGGGGAATAATCACACAAAATCCGCCTACCGAGGAAGAATTGGCGGAGCTTAAAGCCTTTAAGATTCCGGGGGCTGTGGAAAAGGTCACCTGCCAAGCCCCTTACTCAATGGGAGAGCAAACGGGAATAAAGGTGGCGGTAATAGATTACGGACTCAATAACAATATCTTTCAGCCGCTGTTAAAGCGGGGATTGAGCGTAAGCGTTTTCCCCGCGGGTGTGAGCGCGGAGCGCGTTTTGCAAGGGAATTTTGCGGGAGTGATACTCTCCGGCGGACCCGGCGACCCCAAAGAGTGCGCGGAGGAGATAGCGGTAATTAGGGAGATTGCGGGAAAATTGCCGATTATGGCGATAGGGCTGGGACATCTGCTGCTGACGCTGGCGCTGGGCGGCGATACCAAAAGACTTGCCTGCTCTCATTGCGGCAGTCAGCCGGTCAAGGATACGCAAAGCGGCAGAATGTATACCACAGCGCAAAGCCACGCCTACACAGTTTGCGCGGACACTCTCCCCGCAGGGGCAAGGGTATCCTTTATCAACTGGAACGACAGGAGCGTGGAAGGTCTGGAATACGAAAACGGCGACTTCGGAGTGCAGTTTTATCCGCAGGCGGGAGAGGATTTCACGGACACGGCGTTTTTGATAGACAAGTTTACGGGAAGGCTTAAACAATGAAAAGGACTGTCGCCAAAATAATTGCCAACAGGCAAACAGCCCGGGATATATTTGAGCTGATAATAGAATTGCCGGAAGAGGTAAAAACAGAGCCCGGTCAATTCGCAATGCTCTCCGCGGGCACGCGGGAGGGTATATACTTAAAAAGGCCGCTGAGCGTGCACGACTGTGAGGGAAAGAGGGTGACCTTTTTGTATGCGCAAAAGGGCAAGGGCACAAAGGAGCTTTCCACTTTTTCCCAAGGGGAAATTGAGGTTATTCTGCCGTTGGGCAAAGGTTTCCCAACCATAGAAAGGGGTGCCAAAGTGGCGCTTTTGGGAGGCGGAATCGGCATTTTCCCTCTTTATATGTTATTCAGGGCGTATCCGGACGCCAAATATTATTCCTACCTGGGATACAGATGCGCTGACAGCGTCTGCCTTACGGATAAATTCCGGGAGCGCAGCGCGCATACTGTTATCGCCACCGACGACGGAAGCTACGGCAAGCGGGGGGTGATTACCGCTTTGCTTGCCAAAGAGATAAAAGCGCTTGCTCCGGATATTATCCTTGCGTGCGGACCGCTGCCCATGCTTAAAGCCTTAAAGGCGTTGAATTCGGGCATACCTACCTATGTTTCCATGGAGGAGCGCATGGCATGCGGTTTCGGGGCGTGTCTGGTTTGCGCCTGCGCCTCGCGCGGCTCTTACGTTCGGACTTGCACAGAGGGTCCGGTATTTGATATCAACGAGGTGGATTTATGAGCAGGCTGGAGGTAAATTTAGGCAAACTCAAGCTGAAAAATCCCATAATACTCGCAAGCGGCACCTGCAATTTCGGGCAGGAATATAAGAAGTTTTTTCCGCTAAGTGTGCTTGGAGGCATCGCCCTTAAAGGCACCACATTAAAAAAGCGGGAGGGCAATCCGCCGCCCAGAGTGGCTGAGGTATACGGCGGAATGCTTAACAGCGTAGGTCTGCAGAATCCGGGTTTTGAGGCGTTAAGGGACATTCACCTGCCCGCGTTAAGCGATTGCGGCTGCGCGGTTATCGCCAATATCGCCGGCTCTACGGAGGAGGAATATATTGAGCTAGCCCGTCTTATAAGCGGCTGCCCCGTGGACGCGGTGGAACTGAATATCAGCTGCCCCAACGTAAAAGAAGGGGGCTTGAGCTTTGGCAGGGACGCCAAAAGCGTGGCGCGCATAGTGGGCAAAGTGAGAGGAGTATGCGGCAAGCCGCTTATCGTCAAGCTGTCCCCAAATACTTCTGATATCGGGGAAAACGCGCTGGCAGCGCAAGAGCAGGGAGCGGATATGCTTTCGCTTATCAATACCGTATCCGCGCTTGCCATAGATTATCGCACCAGAAAGCCTATCTTAGGCAATATCTGCGGGGGTTTAAGCGGCCCCGCCATTAAGCCGATCGCGCTTAATATGGTGTATCAGGCGTACAAAAAGGTAAGTATCCCCATAATCGGCATGGGCGGTATCGCTTGCCTGCAGGACGTTGTGGAATTTATGCTCGCGGGAGCAAGCGCCGTACAAATAGGCACCGCAAGTCTGGTCAATCCCGAACTCGCGCCCGGAATTATTGCGGGGCTTGAGGATTATTGCATAAAGGAAGGCATACAAAACATCGGTAAATTAACGGGAGCTTTGGAGGTATAGGCTAATGGAAGAAAAACAGATAAAGGAATTGTTTGACAGCACGGGGGCGCGGCTTTCCGGTCACTTTTTGTTGACCAGCGGCAGGCACAGCGGCGAATATATGCAATGCGCAAAACTTTTTGTTCACCCCGAAGTAAGCGAAAAGCTGTGCGCCGCGCTGGCGGCGAAAATCGGGGATATTAAAGCGGAAAGCGTAATTTCCCCCGCTCTGGGCGGCATACTAATGGGCTATGAGCTTGCGCGGCAGTTAAAGTGCAAGAATTACTTTGCGGAAAGAACGGCGGAAGGAGTATTCGCGCTGCGAAGAGGCTTTAGCCTGCAAAAAGGCGAAAGGGTAATAGTTGCAGAGGACGTGGTGACTACGGGCGGGAGCGTAAAAGAGGTAATAGCGCTCGCAAAAGAGCTGGGCGCGGAAGTGGCGGGAGTCGCGGCGATTGTGGACAGAAGCGGCGGAAGCGTGGATTTCGGCATACCGTTTTACTCATTATGGCAGACCAATATCGCCTCTTACGATAAGGAAGAGTGTCCCATTTGCAAAGCGGGCGGTCCGCCTCCCATAAAGCCGGGCAGCAGAAAATAATTATTACAAAGCACAAAAAAAGGGGCTGCGAGCGCAGCCCCTTTTGCTTTCCATAAATTGTAATTCTCAATAACTTATTAAATTCTGCGTTCCCCAGAACGGATGATTAAGGTAATCCTCAAACGCTGCCGCGGGTACGTATATGGTCAGGGTTTCGCTTTCGTCAAAGACTTCCGCCGCCGAGCCGCCCGTCACAATATCGGGAGGGGTAAGCCCTCTTAAAATTACCGTGGTCAGGTTGGGGCAGCTATAAAACGCTTTATATCCTATAGCGGTTATACTGTCGGGCAGGTCCGCGGATACAAGCTGAGCGCAGCCTTCAAAGGCGCGCATTCCTATAGACAGGATATGGTCGGGCACTATGATTTCGGTTATGGCGGTATATCCGAATACTCCGTCTTCCAGTCCGTCCAGACCCGCGGGTATATTTATGGAGGAAAGCGAGGAGCAGTTGCCGAAAGCGCCCATACCTAAGGTACTCACGCTGTCGGGCAGGGTGATATTATTTAGGTTGGGACAAGAGTAAAACGCCGCCATTCCTATCTCTTCCAATGTGGAAGGGAATCTTACGTAAGTGAGCTGCGCGCATTCGGAAAACGCCATACTGCCTATAGATTTGATTCCCTCGCTGATATATATTTCCTCAAAGCCTTTTTGGTAGAAGGAATCGAAACTTTCGTCCTTGGGTCCGATCCCTACTACGGGCACGCCTCCAATCTTATTCGGTATAATCAGATTGCCCGAACCTTCCCCGGCATAGCCTAAGATATACATTATTTCGTTTTCGTCCTCGTCAAGTATGACAGAATAAATCAAAAGGCTGTCTACCCATTTTGCCCACAATTCAATATCCCCGTATTCGCCTACAAGCAGATATTCAAGCGGGTCGCCGGAGAAATCGGGGTCTGTATACCAGCCGTCAAAGGTGTATCCCTCGCGAATGGGGTAGGCAAACCAGGCGGAATACACTTCGGAGCCCATTATGCCGTCAAACATAGTGTATGTGTCAGGATTCAATTCGTAATTTTCGCCGCCGTCAAGGTAATAGGTAATGGTATATATCGCTATTTCCCACGCCGCGTAAAGGGTGGCGCCGCCTAAAGGCATGGTGGAAGAAGTGAATTGCTGCTCAAAAATCCCGTCATCGTAAAACCAGCCTACAAGGGCGTATCCGGGATAATCGGGTACGGGAAGCATAACCTCGCTCTGATACCCTTGGGTAATGGGAGCAACTTCGCTTCCGCCGTTGCTTATAAAGGTAAGGGTGTATTGTATGGGCAGCCATTTGGCGTACAGCGCAAGATTGCCCGTGCTGCCTTTGATTATTGTTTCCACTTCCGTTGCCGGGTCAAAATCTATATCGGTAAACCAGCTTATGAACTCATAACCCGTCTTGGTGGGCAGAGGCAGGTCAAAGGTGGGGGTTTCGATATTATAGCTTGTGGGGAAATCCTCCCCTTCGCCGCCGTTAAGGTTGTATTCAATGGAATACTCTATAGGCGTCCATTTGGCGTAAAGCGCTAGATTGCCCGTGCTGCCTTTGACAACTTGAGTAATTTCGCTTTCGGGGTCAAACCCGCTGTCCGTAAACCAGCCGTCAAAATCATAGCCCGTCCTTTCCCCGACTGAGAGAATAAAGGTGTCCGTTTCCACCGTATAATCGGCGGGGTTGGCGTGAGTGCCGTCAAAGACATTGTTGTATGTTATGAAATAAGTTATTATCGTCCAGGAAGCGGTGAAAGTCTTATTGCCCGTGCTGCCGGCGGGTATCTCGCTTCCTTCATCCCAACTCAGGAAATCATAACCGTCCTTCTCGGCGCCGGTAAGGGTAATGGCGGGGCTTTCAATGGTATAGGTCGCGGGATTGGAATGGGTCGCCCCGTCCACGTTGGCATAGGTGATGGTATATTCTATCGCCTCCCACAACGCCGTAAACGATTTGTTGCCCGTGCTGCCCGCAGGTATTACGCCCCCGTCCGTCCAGCACAGGAAATCATAGCCCTCCTTTTGGGGAGAGGCAAGGGTAACGGTATCGCTTTCGATATTGTAGCTTTCGGGCAAGCCTTGCGCCTCGCCGCCGTCCAGATTATAGGTAATGGTATATTCGACAGGCGTCCATTTGGCGTAAACCTCGATATTCCCCATGCTGCCTTGGACAATCCAGGTAATCTCTGTTTCAAAACCGCTCTCCTCAAACCAGCCGTCAAACTCATAGCCCTCTTTGGTGGGGTCGTCTAACGCAAAGGTTTCGCTTTCAATATTATAACTTGTTCTCAAACCATCTCCGTCGCCGCCGTCAAGGTGGTAGGTGATGGAATACTCGACAGGCGTCCATTTGGCGTAAAGGGTAACTCCGCCGCCGGGTATGGGCGTGGAAGAGGTAAACTCGTTGTTAAACGTATTGTTGTCCGTAAACCAGCCTGCCAGTCCGTACCCTTCCTTGGTAATTACGGGCAGGGTTATGGTGCTGCCGATGTTGGCTGAAATTGAGTCGGGAGAAGGCACTCCGTTGCCCTCAAAAACAACTGCGGCTATGCCTATCTGCCATTTGGCGTAAAGCTCGATATTGCCGCTGCTGCCTTGGGTTATTTCGCTTACGGGTTCCGAAGTAAACTCGCCGTCCGTATACCAGCCCAGGAACACGTTGTCGGTAAATTGCGCGTCCAGCAATGTGAAGGTGGGGGTAAAATATGTATATTCGGAGGGGTTGAGAGCGTTGTTTTCCCCGCCGTTTAAGTAATAGGTTATGGTATACTCGGTAGGCTGCCATTTGGCAAAAATAGCCGCGCCGCCTACGGGCATTGTCGTCTCTTCAAAACTTTGGGTGTAACTCGCGTCGGTAAACCAGCCCATAAAATCGTAGTAATCTCTCCCCGGCCGGGGCAACTCTATCGCCTCTCCCCATTTTTGCAGGATAGGCTCTATAGTGCCGCCGCCGCAAAGGTCAAAGGTAACGGTATAGCTTGTCTTATCCCATTGGGCGTATAGATTGAGATTGCCCGTCCTGCCCTTTGTCAGCGCCGTTATGGGTTGGGTAAAAGAGGCGTCCGTAAACCAGCCCGAAAAATCATAGGTTGCCTTATAGGGGTCAAGCAGGGTAAAGCTGTTCGAACTAATCGTAAACGCGGTAGGATTGGCGGTATTGTTTTCGCCGCCGTCCAAATGATAAGTTACGGTATACTCCGTTTCCTCAAACAGGGCGTAAAGCGTGCCGCCGCCCAAAGGCATTTTGTCATAGCTTACCGGCGTGAGTGAATCCGCGCCGTCCGCCCAGCCCAAAAAGGTATATCCGTCCTTATCGCTTACGGGCAGGGTAATGGGGGTATCGTAAGGCGCGGTCATTTGCGCAGGGCCGCTGCCGCCTCTCCTCTGAAAGGTAAGGGTGTACTCATTGGGTATCCATTTGCCGTAGAGGGTGGTGTCCGCCTTTATCCTCGCGTCTCCGCTAAACGCTTGTGTAAATTCGGGGTCGGCGTACCATCCGCCGAAAGTATAGCCCTCGCGGGAAGGAGAGGGCAGATTCAGCCCTTTGGCAAAGGTATACGCGTAATCGTCCAACTCTATGCCGTCCGCGGAAAATGTTATGGTATATTCCTCCTTGACAGCCTGCGATTGACTGTAACCGAAGTAAGCGCAAAGCGCCAAAGCGGCGACAATGACAATCGCCACAATGATTCTCTCCGCGGATTTGAAGGGCAGAACAACGTCCAGCACACGTTTTATTGCACTTTTACCATTTTGTTTTTTTGTCATTTTTACTCTCCGTTTCCATACGTTTTTTGCCGTTGTGAATAACAAAAAGCATATCATAAAAGGACGGACAAGTCAATAACGAAGTTGGCGGGCAAAAGTAAAGCCGCCGCCCCAAAGCAGAGGCGGCGGCGGGCAAAATAAGGTGCGCATACAATCCTTTTTATTTAGTTAAGATACCTTTTATGCATTCCACATCCTCTTTAATGGCGCCCACTATCTTGAGGCTGTCCCCTAACTCTTTGATGGTTTGCTGATATTTTTGCTCCCTTATTTTACTGTCTTTTAACTGGTATACAAACAATCCGACGAATAACGCCGACCATATACCCGTTTGCGTAGCTTGCTCAAAAATCTGATTCCACATAATTATGTACTCCTTGCCAATTGCGCGGCGGCCAGGTCAGCGTATCTAAAGCCCAGCGCGCTCTTCAGCGTGTCCTCGTTCTGCCGGATAAGCTCTATGGCTACATCTTTGGGCACGCTGTTGTAAAACTCCAGGGCGTAACGGTAGCGCGCGTCCATTTCCGCGGCTTTTACGCCGGTATAGCCTGTAACTTTTTCTCTTTGGGCGGTCTCCTTATCCCTTTGCTCTTGAGCGGCGTGGCGGTCCTTTTCCATTTTGCGTATGGAATCCTCTCTGTATTTCTGGTAAGCCGCCTCGTCCTTTATCACTTTGGCGTTGTAAGTGTTGATTGCGGCGATAAGGTTGTCCCGCTCCTTTTTTAAGGATATGATTTTCCCCTCCAGGTCGGCGGCGTATTTAAGCTCGTACTCTCTGAGCGCGTAAACCCTGTTTTGCTCGATAAGCTCTATTGCCTTATTGTATTTTTCCAGCGTCGCCTCGTACTTTATCTCCCTTTCCCGGGTTGCCTGCTCCATTTCCTCGCCCGTGTCCGCAAGCGTGTTGGCGCTGATGCTGGAATGGATAATACCCTTACGGATTAAATCGTTTTTTTGGCTCTCTATCAGCGCCTTAAAACCGCTCTCCAGATTGGCCATGTCCTCATCGTACTTGATGTTTGCCGAAGTCAGCTTGTCCTGCATTTCGGAAAGGTCGGCAAAGGTGTCCAGCTCCAGTTTGTTTACCTTTTTGGTGTAATCGGGCAATAAGGCTTCTTCAGCGCGCTTTTCGATATCCTCGTCCGTTATTTGCGGCACCTCTTTGGGAACAAGCCCCAGCGTGGGCGGAAACAAGATTTCGTAGTCGGGCTGGGGTATCTCCTCCCTTTCTTTATACTTTGCCTCCAACTCTTTAAGGCGGTCAACCAACGCCTGGTTCTGTTTTTGTTGCTCGGAAGTGATTTTTGTTTCTTTTACCGGAAACTCGCCGCGCGTTATCTTTTTGAACGCCTCAAAAAAATTGTCGATTTCCTCCTTCAGCCAATTGTTTTTTGCCATTGCCTCCTCCTTAGCCCGAAAGCGCGGCTATAATTTTGTCAATCTTTTTTGCCAATACCGCTATTCTCTCCGCCAATTCGTCCAATTTGGTTAAGATTTCATTTATTTGCATAATAATACCTCATTAAATCAAAGTTTAATTGCAGACTGCTCACGAAAAAATGCTCCTCGTCCGAATACACGCTTAACGCCACGCTGTCGCATTTTTTATTTATGGGCACCCGCTGCGGCTTTGCGGTAGCGGCAAGGTCGTACTCGCTCTGCCCCTCGTCATAGGTCACTTTCAACTTTGCCGCATGGTAGCAGGATATAAAAACGCTGCGCAATATCTTATATTTATCTATGCCGGTAAGGTTGGAAAGCGGAGAGCGCCACAGCTTTTTTAAGGGCACGTTATCCAGCTTGCCGTCCCCGGTCAGCTTGTAGATGTCGCACCCCCTGAAATTGTTGCAGCTCACGTAAACGCCGCATATATTTTCTATATTGACGGGCACAAAACCGCCCGCGTCCGCCCCCCGCATAATGCCTACCGCTCCGGTAAGCTGGTCAAAGGTGATAATGCAGTTGTTTTTATAAGGGGCAAGCGCCTCGTCCCCGATTTTTTCCTCCCCCTCCTTTTTCATGCGCGCCGCCACTATATACTTCTGGTCAAAAAAGCAGACGGCGGCGTGTTCCATACTCTCTATCAGGGGCGTGATGTTCTCATAAACCTTGACGGCGGTATAACCGTCAAAGGCGTAAAAGCCGTCCTGCGCGTAAAAGATTATCTTATCGCTGGTGGCTTGAATGGAGCCGGGATATATCTTATTGTTGGTAACGAACACCCTTGTCAGCTTGTAGTCGGCGGGGTCTGTGTAGGCGGTAAGGCGGTGAATGCAAAACTCCCTGAAAACGTATATGTAGTCCTTAAAACTGATTACCGCAAGCAGTTCGCCGCCGTCGTCGGGAAAGGTGATGTATCCGCCCTTGCCCGTTTCCGGGGTAAAGTCCACGGGGTTTAAGTCGTCGGAAAACCACAGCTTGTTTCCGCTTTTATACTGGGTCAGCCATGCCCTTTCGTAATGCACGCAGACGGAGCCCGCCGCCGGGGCATTCTGATAAGCGGTAAAGCTCTGCCCGTTGTACACCCTCATTCCGCCGCAGGACAAATACATCAGCAATACGTCCTCGCCGTCCAGATGATAATTGACGCAATGCAAATTAGCCCCCTCGGGGATATTCGCCTCCTGGGTCACCTCGGTAAAGGGGGAGCCCTTAAAATCGCACACAAAAAGCCTGTCGCTCAGCGTATGCACAAGCAATTTGTCCTCCCTCGTGTCCGTTTGGTAGTTGTATTTGCGGTAAAAATACATCTTTTTGAAAAATTGGGCAAGCGAAGTAAGGTTGGGCAGCGTGCGCGTCACGCCTTGGCTGTCTGCATACTTTCCCCTTTCCAGGCCCGGTCCCGCGGTCAGCTTTTCGTCCCTGAAAGCGATATTGTAAGCGTAGCAGGCGTAGCTTAGCGGCATTCCGCTTTGCTCGCTTTTGGCGTCTATGCCCATAAATTTGCTTATGGGATAAGTAAACCGGGAGGGCAGAGGAGTCTTATCCTTTCTGAAACGGGCTAACATATTATCCTGTCCGCCTTTAGCGTCAGATTTCTCAGCCTTGCCTGCGCGTTATTCAAGCTGTACTCGTAACGGTTGCGGTAATAAGCCGCCTCGTCCGGCATACCCGAACGGTAAAAATATTCGGCGGCAATGCCGTTGGCAAGCATGTGCACGCTGAAACGGGGCGGCAAAATCAGCTCGCTGTCCGCCTCCGGCTCGGGCGGCAGGTAATAATATTTTACTTCCGCCTCTCCCGAAAGTCCCTCGCAGCGCACAAATAACGGATACATTTCAAAGTTTATGGGCTTGCCCTGCCGCTTTACGGACAAGATGTCCTTCACCTTATTGGAAAACGCGGAAAAAGGGCAAATCCCGTCAATAAACTCCACGCTCTCTTCCGCCTTTAAATGCACGTAATCGCAGGTAAGCTCGTCGTACACCGAAATGCCCGAAGCCATAAGCCTGTCCCGTTTGACTCCCTGCTCGTCCAGGTCAAAACTCTCTCCTATTATTTCCTTGACTTTTTCCAGCGTCTCTCTTAATGTCATAATCCCTCCTCTATCCTCTCTGCTATTTGCTCTTTTGCTTTGGCTAAGGCCGCCTTTTCCACACTTTTCGCGCTCTCTTCCAACTCTGCAAGTATGCGCTCCGCCCTTTCCGCCCTTGTCTTCCGGGTGTGCTCCACACATCTGTAATCCAGCCCGTCAAAGGGAAAGGTAAGCAAATGCCCCCTCCGCCTTTCTGTGGTATGCAACTCATAACGGCCGCTTTTGCGGTTGAAAAATACCCTGTAGCGGCTGTCAATGCGGGTAAGTTCCTCCGCGATATGATACAAGTCGTCCTTTACGGGGATAAGATGTTTATTCATAATCCTCCTTCGGAAAAATGCGCCCGACGGCAGGTATCCTGCCGCCGGGGCACACTCTGCTTATATCGCCGCCACAATGCCCGTGATAAGCCCTTGTCCCGCGGGACGGGTGCAAATCAGGTTGGCGTATTTTACCAAGGTGGCCTGATAGCAAGGCTTGTTGTCCATTTGCCTCAACACGCTTCCCCCTTCGCCTTCCAGCCATTTCCAGTCGCAAAGCTGTTGTAATTTAAAGTCGTCGGTATTGACAAAATACATTTCGCCGTCCGGACAGAACCTGTCCGCCACGATGGGTATTCCGTTATAGCTTAACGCCTTAAAACCGCCGTCGATGTTGAAGTAGTCGATATTCATGCGGCTGGTCTGCATATGCTTGAGGTACTTGCGCCTTACGTCGTAAGAGCAGATAATAAGGTTGATGTCGCCGCCGCTGCGCTCTTCCAGCGTATCCAGCTGATTCTGGATGGCGTCCGAAGTGATAGGGGCGTTGATATTGTTGCCGTAAGGCAATATGTTGTTAAGGCTTGCGCGCACGTTGCCGTAAAACTGCAATTCGTCATCGTCGAAAAGGTAAGGCAGACCGAAAATCTCCCCGTTAAGCGAACCTTGCAGGGTGACAAGGTCATCTTCCTCCAAGTCCGCCGCCGCTTTTACCGAAGGGGTAACCGTAATCGCGCTGTCCGCTCTGTCCACATAAACAATCTTATGTCCCCCGCTTTTTACCGATGAGTCGTCGGTAAAGTCCACCAGCATGCCTTCCATAAAATTGCGGGTGTCGGATACGGGGATAATGGTGAGGTTGGTATCGCTTACCACCTCGCCCACGGTAGCCAGCACGCCGTTGCCCTTTTGGAAAAGCATTCTGCCGAAATTGAATTTGGCCGCTTCCAGCAAGCCTTCCATTTCCGCGTTGAGCACATTTACCAGCGCTCCCGCCGAAGAGCGGCTTGCCCTTATTACCTTGTCGCTTAGTTCGATATTGCCGTAAATGTTTTTGAGGTCCGCTTTAAGCGTGCAATAGGTGTTGCCGCTTGCCACGGGCAACTCGCTCTGCTCTCCGCCCGCGCCTATGCCGCCGTTGATGCCTATTTTGATGCCGCTTACGATGTTTTTGCCCACTACGTCCTCGCTGCCCATAGCCACTTTGTTGAAAAAGGGATTGGTAGCGGTGTTTAACTGATTTACTATTACGTCCAGATAGACGTCTTTTAAAATGTTGTTGGTCGAAGTTACTGTAACCATATTCTCTCCTTTAGCTGTTTAATATTTTTTCCGCGATAATGCCCGCCTCTTTTATGGTGGCGCATCTGATGGGAGGAGCGGCGGGGATTTCTCCCCCTTTGGGCATAACCTTGGGAGTCTCTTTTTTCAGGGAGGCGATGTACTCGGCTATTATCTCCCCGCGCAGCCGCTCTTTTTCACTCTCCTTACTCTGCCCTTCCCTGCGGCTGTCGGCAAGCACATTGATTAGAGCGTATTCCAAACAATCATTTTGCGCGATAATGGTATTGTTTTCCTTAATAAACTCTTCAATCTCGCCGCATAACTCGCGCGCCACCGGATACTTTTGTATCAGCGCGCTGACCCGCTCTTCCCAGCTTTCGCCGCCCCCGGATTTTTGCGGGGGCTTGCCCTCTTCGCTTGCCTTTTCCAACTCGCGCAGCCTTTGGGAGCGTCTGGTAAACTCCGCTTCCAGCGCTTTGTATGCCTTGGCAAGCTCCTGCTCGTTGGCAAATTTCCCTAAGGGAGCGCTCTTTCCCTCTTCGCTGCCGTCTGCCTGCTTTACGGCTTCCATGGGGTTTTGAGTAGCTTTATCCTTTTCCGTCATAATCTTCTCCTTTTAATTTGATTGAATGTTGAGCGCGTCCGCTTCCGCCTGCAGACGCTGCATTTTTCTGTGGCTTCTGATGTGGGCAAATATCCTCTCCTTTGCCTCCTCGTTAAGTTTGAACTCGTCGCTTATTACACAGCGGATATGCTCTTTGATATGCAAATCGTGCTCGTCCACTTCGTCGCAGCCGGTGTATTCGCTTATCAGCGCGCGGTTTTCCTTTTCCGCCTTTTTGATATGCAATTCGTCCAGACTGCGGGAGGCTTCCCAGTTGCCAAAACCCAACACCTCAAGCAGTTTAACCTTAGTATGGGTAGACAATTTGCCGTTTTCGTCACCCAAAAGTCCAAGTTTAAGCAATTCTATCGCCATATTCTTGCGGTTCGCGGGAGTGTCCGAAAGCTCGTTTTCGCTGTCGAAAACTATGTTTTCGCAGCTTATGTCGTTTGCCTCGAATGCGCACTGCTCAAGCTTGCCGTTGTCTCCCGCGATTTTATTAAGCAGGTCTTTGCTTGCAAACTGCTTGAACAGGGCAAGCGTCTGACGCCCTATTTCCTTAACGCTGTTGCGTATGGATTCCGCGGTTACCGTAAGGCGGGTGTCGTCCTGCTCTATAAGCAGGGAAAGCGCGATACCCGAAATGTTTACCGCGGGCAGGTTGGACTTGGTCACAAAGTCGCTTATACCCGAAAGGGTGATAAACTCGGTAAGCAGCCTGTCCTCCTCGTCCCTGAACTCCGCGGGTACGCTGCCCGCGGGCATCATTCTGGGAGCGGGAGAGCCCTGGCGGTAAATCAGCACCTTGCCCGGACTAAGTCCTTCCTCTTCCAGATTGTCGATATCCACCGACCCGTCCTCCACCGTCATTACGCCCAGCGCAAGGCGGTTGAGGAACTCGTGCTTGCGGTTCTTTACGCCGTTGTACGCCCTTTGCACGGGAATAAGCCTGTCGATAAGGCTTAGCCCGTAAAAGCTGCCCGGCTGGCTTATCGCGTAATGGCGGGCAAAGGGAAAGCCCCGCTCTCCTCCCGCGCGGTTGCAATATGGCAGAATGCCGTTGTATAACAGCTTGTCGCCCGCGATAATGACCAGTTTGCCGTCGGGATACTTTTTGCACGGCTTGGAATAATGCTCTATTACCAGCGCGTGGCCGCTTTTGGTGTCCGAAACCACTTTAAGGTTGCGCGCGCTGTATCCCAGACCGCCCCCGGTAGGGTGACTGTCCATATTGATTACGTTGATATCGTCCGCTTCCACCTTTTCCCCCCAGATTTCCTCAATCTTGGAAACGGGGTACGCACGCGCGTGGATTATGGAATTGCACGCGTCCAGATCGCTTGCGAAAAGGGTGTCCGGATAAATCTCATAAGGAGGGCAAATGGAAAGCTCCAATTCCCCCTCCATAATGGGCTCGCCGTTTTCGTCCCTGCCTATTATCCCGCCCTTGGAGGGATTCCATCCTATTTTATAAAAGCAGGTGCCCGTCACTTCCGCCCAGTAATTGCAGATGGTGGTAAGCCCCGCCAGATCGGCTTCGTTTAGCGCGGCGGACAACAGTCTGGTCGCGAATTTCGCGCTCTTTACGTCCTTGTCGTCGTCGGTAGCCGGGCGCACGCTGATGCCCGCTTTAACCCGCGCCAGCTTGGCAAGTCTGGTTTCAATAATGGGCGCGATGTGATTGTACACCTCCCTTTCCTGCCAGAAATACTGCTTGCCGAAATCGGTGATTTCCCCTGTGGAAGTGATTTCCGCGTACTGGTTGCCCAGCAAAAAGTTAATGTTGAGCAGCCACTCGCTTTCAATATTGCGCCTTGCTTCCCTGCGCTTTTCAAAATCCTGCCTGATTTCCCGCACCAACTGCTCGTTTGTGTCCGTTTTTTTGGTCAGCTTATTTTTCACCTTTCACCTCCGGGGCAAGAGCCGCGTTTTTTTCCTGCGCCTTTTTAATAAGGTTGCCCGCCGCCTTAGGCGCGAGAATACCGCCGAAAAGAGAGTACAGCTCCTTTACGCAGGACGGGCATAAAAACAGCGAATCCGCCAAAGCGGTATCCTCTCTTTGCACAAGATACTCCGCGCGCTCCGCGCACGCGCCGTTGTCGCACCCGGTGGGCGCCCCTGTTTTTACAAGTTTCATTTTGCCTCCTTAACTTTTTTTTGTTTAACGGTTTTCAGTTTGCCTATCAGCCGCAATCTTTCCTTTTCCAGTTCCTCATCGCTGTAATTGTCGTACTTGTTGTTGCTTTCGCAATATTCAAGGTAGCTTTTAAGGGCGGTGTTATCCGGCGGATAGTGCTTGCTCTGCACCTTTTCCTTTACCAGCCGCCTGCTTCCGTCCTCTCCTATTACATACTCCGCGCTCACCTCCTCCACGGTGTAGCCCTTGGCTTTGGCAAGCAATACTTCCATCAGATTTTCTTTCATTTCGCGTACCCCCTCCGCTCCCGCCGCGCCGCCTTAATCAGCTTGTCCTTATACCTTGCCTGAAGGGTCTGAGCAGGTTTCTTAGGCTGATTTTCCGGTCTGCTCATAAGGTAATAGCGCAATTCGTCCATAGCGTGGTCATCCCTTTTTATCGGGCAATCCCCCTTGTCCCACCAGTAGCTTTTTATTTCCCTTATCATATTCGGACAGGTTTTAAAGATAAATATTTTGGCGGGTCTGGCGGCAAAATAGCGGCGCACCGTGGCAATCCCCGAAAACAATTCCTTATTAACTCTGGGGTTGACGGCAATGCCCCTTTCAAAAAACAATTCCACCACGCTTTTGGACGCCGCCAGCGTCCTTTGCCCCGCCGCGCTGTCTATAAGCGCTTCCAGCATTCCGTTTGAGTTGCGTTTCCAGTCCAGCAGGTCGGCTAGTTTTAATATCGCGTCCGCGTGGTAATCTATATCCCTGCCCCGCTCGTAATGCTCCGCCACCACATAAATATTGCCGTCGTAATCCTCGCCGTAAAAGTGGCAGCTTAACGGGTTGTTGAGTCCGGGGTCTATGCTTAAATTGCTCTGCCACTCGGGAGGCAAATAAAAAGGCTCTATTACGTGCACGCCGGGCTCAAACTCCGGATAAACCAGCCCTTGGGACGCGGAAAAACGCCCGTACCTTCTGCTCTCCAGGCTTTCGCCGCTCATAGCGCGGCTTAACTGCTCTATTTCCTCCTTATCCAGAAAGGGATTGTCCGCCCATTCCATAGTCAGCGTAAAGATTTCCCTGTCCGCGTGCTTATTAAGGTAAATTTCGTCGTATACCCAACTCAACCCTTTGAGCGGCGTCATCGTTCCGAACAAGTCCCCCTTTTTATCCAGCACCCTCATTTTGCACTCTTCGTAAATGTCGTAAGGCGGCTCCTCGTCAAACCACACAAAGTCCAGAGAGGCGCCCGCGAACTTTTCTCTGCCCTGGTCGCAGGACTTAAAGCCTATTTTGGAAATGCTTCCGAAGGCGTTTTTTATATAAATCGTGTCGATAATGCCCGAATTGGGAGAGCCTTTGCTGCCTTTTTCCATTACTATATCCTCAATCCAGAGCGGATTGAGGTAATTGAGTATTTTTGCCTGCGCCACCTCCCTTTGCACCTCATAGCTTACGGATACCACCCAGCCGGAGGCACCCGCGCGGTTAGGCCGGTACGGATGCTCCCCGCGCGCCATCCAGCACGCTTCCACCGCTCCGCACTCCGTCTTGCCGCTGCGGTTGCCCCCGAAAACCCAGCGGTTTCTGCAAAGGCTTTTATGGAATTCCAACTGCTTTTTATGTACTTTTTCCCCCTTGTTGTAACGGGAAAGGGCGGAGTGCGCCCACCGCGCCTGCTGCAGCTTTTCTATCTCGTGGATTTCCTGTAAAATCCGTTTTAACTCCATAATTTCTCCATCTACAAATTAAGTACAATTTCAACACAACCCCTTAAAATATCCGTTTTTATTTTCGCCGCTTTCGGGCTATAATTATGTGGCGAGGTTAGGTTGAAAAAAGCATTGTTACTACTTATTCTGTTGGCTTGTTCAGTTAGCGTGACCGTAATGCCTTTTACCGCGTATGCTCAGGGCAAGAGTACGCCTCATATCAAGATTTTGGGCGACGTGTGGCTGTTGTCCCTTGAGGGAGAAAAACTGTTTTTGCTGCCCGACACCTATTACGCCAAAATAGATAATCTGGACGAAACTTATTACTTTGTCACCTTTAACGGAGTGCCCGGCAAGGTGATGAAGGCTTCCGTCGCCTCCGTGGGCTACCACGAAAAGGCGGCGGGCACCATGCGCGACCTTAAAATCGCGGACAGCTACTCGGAGTTTGACGCGATAAACCTCAAGAGCCAGCCCGACTTGTCCGCCCAGAACACGGTGTCCATGCCCATCAGAGCGTCCTTTATCTTTTTGGGCAAATATCCCACGGATAACGGCTTATGGTATTACGTAAAGTACAACCAGTATTACGGATATATCAAGGCGGAGCGCACCAACGCTCCGGAGATTACCTTTGACCCCTTTGTGCCCGTCGCCGCAATGGAGGAAGAGCCGCCCCCGGGGGAGACCCCCAAAAACCCGCTTGACACTCTGGATGAGGGAAACAATACGCTTAAAATCATTATTATAATCGGGCTTGCCATACCCGCGATACTTATTATTTTCCTCATTTTCAAGCCTTCCAAGTACAACAGCGCGCGCTATTAATACCCCCTTTCGTTTATGCAAAAACCCTCTATAATAAGAGGGTCGCCCTGCAGAGCCTCGATAAGGCCATTATCCGTATACCCCAGCCTCTCCAGCCTTTTGGATATGCTCGTCACCGCTTTGTCATATTGGTAAAACACCGAACGCAGCTTTAGCCCCGTACACTCCGCTATAACCTGATACTCGTAATGCTTTTTGTGCCTCAAATATAAAATCCTGCGCTTTTTTTCATCCAGCGCCGAATACGCCCGGGTCAAATCCAGCTTGATTCCGGCAAGCGTTTCCTGCGCCCGCCTGAGCGCGCGGATGCGGTTTAAAAGGCTTTCGCAATCCTCAATATGAGTGATGTTATGGTTATAGGAGGTCAGAACGGTGATAAGATTTTTTTTAACGTTTATCTGATATCCCATATCCCCAAGACAGGTCAGAAATACTTTTGTCCACTTTTTGTTCAGCATAAACCCCCTCCTATATTAGAACATCTGTTCGCATTATCATTCTAGCATAGCGGAGTTCGGATTGCAAATTTACTGCAAAATTTAAACGCGGGCTGAAGTGCCGAAATTTGTCAAAAAAAGACGGAAAAACACGAAAGAAGTTATTTTATTAAGAATTATATTAGTAAAAGGGAAAAATATGGGGGTAAAGCCATGCCCCATTTTGGGAACATAAAGGTTATGATTTTTTGCTTGTCATACTGTTAAATATAATTGGCCGGGTCCTCTATGCGCGCCTGGTCCACGTAATACTTTTTGTTATTGTTGTTAAAATATTTGACCATATTCATAATGCCCAGAAAGACCATGGCGAAAGGCAGGATAAACACGGGGACTATGCCGAAAATAAACAGGCTGAGACCGCCCGTTGAAGCCCACGCAATCAGCACATACACAATAAGCGCGGAGGAAAATATCTCCTTAAAGGATGCCAAAGAGGGCGCAACGCTTCTTGTAAGCGCTTCCGCCACGCCCAGATTTTCCACAATAATGAGGGGTATCCACTGACTGAACAGCGCGGAGCGGAAAGCGGCATAAAGCAGCAGTATGGTTGCGGAAATGGCTATGGCAAACACATTGAACACACCGGACAGCCACACTCCCAGCGCGGCGGCGCCCCATGCCACGCCAAGGTCTAATGGCGCGGTAATCAGGGACGAAAGCAGGGCGTACCCTACCGCCTGTTTGGAATATTGTATGCTTGCCGCCAAAAAGCCGTTGTTAAAATTGCTGCTCATTTTGTCATAAATTACTTTTGCGATGGGCACGTTGCTCAGCGCGAAAAAGAATTTTGCAATCAAATAAACCAGGCTAATCCACAATAACGTATTGTAAATTA
This sequence comes from Christensenellales bacterium, assembly GCA_050945855.1. Taxonomy (GTDB): domain Bacteria; phylum Bacillota; class Clostridia; order Christensenellales; family DTU072; genus CAYSNP01. Next base: position 46,374 of record JBMNTS010000008.1, read on the forward strand.
CCTTTTTGTTATTGTTAAAAATCCCTCTCAAATCGCTCAGCAGGGTGGAAAAAACCTGACTGTAGCTGACATTGTTTAGGTTTTCCAGATTGTACGATGCCGCAAGGCTGCCCACGTCGCTTGCGGAAAAAATCTTATTGAGCGCGGGACCGATTATGCCCACAAAGAGGGCAAGCGCCACAATAAGCACTATCATCATAAAAATAAGCAGCTTATAAATCAGGGATATATTGCTTAAAAATATTGAAATCGAATTCTTAAATACCATATTTACCTCGAAAAATAAAGGCTGCGGGTCACGTCCTCTCTGGTAATGCCCTCAATATCGAAATACACCGCCATATTGAGCACCGCGAAATAGCAAAAGCCTATCGTAAAAGCGATGGCGTTGAATATCAAAGAAAAAGCCCCGTTGCCCACCAGTCCGGAAATGACGCCTATCGCCACTATGACGAGAAACATGAAAGCAAGGGATAAGATTATCGCGCTGCCTTTCTGCGCGCTCTTTTGCAACGCCCTGCCGAACGCCTGCGCCGGCGAAAGCCCGTTGATTGCCATAAGCGGGAACCACATCACCGGAGGCATAAGCATGGGCAGGAACACTCCCGACCATACAGCCAGCGAAATATACGAAAATACTTTTACCCAAACGATGGAGGGCGCCTTTTGACATAAAAACAAAAACAAAGCCAGCACAAACTGCCATATAAGGTACAACACCGCAATGCCCGCAACCAGATAAAGAGCGGCGATAAAGTTATCGTTGGCGCTGCGGAAAAAGCCCTTGATAGAAAAGCGGCCTACTCTGAAGCATTTTAGTGTCAGCGTAGCGTAAGCGGAAAATACTATTATCAACGCCAGAAAAGCTATAATAAATGCGCTCCAGTGGAAGGTTGAGGGTTGAAGGCTCAGCCACAAAGCGGAAAAAGTGGGATAAGGAGAGGAGTAAGAGGCAATCCAACTGATATAAGTATCCAGCGGGAAAAAAGTGGACACCAAAAAAGACAGAGGCAACACCACGATAAGAAAATGCGCCAGCCTCTTTCCCTTATCCAGTATAAAAAAGAATTGCAATACACTTTTGATGTATTTCATATACATATTATACCACCGATCTTACAATTTTTGCAAGCATGTTTCACCACGGCGCGCCTTTTGGACCGTCCGTAAGCTCACCCCTTTTTTGAAGATCAAAGCCGGCGGGCTGCTGATATGCTCGGAGGCCGAAATAAGGCAGCACCGCATAAAGGTGGTCAAAAATATCCGCCATTATGCCCTCGTAGTCCTCCCAGCGGGTAGTATTTGTAAAGGCGTACACCTCAAGGGGCAGCCCCATGTTTTCCGTAGCCAGTTGCCGCACCATCTTAATCATATTTCGGTGAATGCCGGGGTGGCGGTCCAGATATTCCTTTACATATCTGCGAAAGACACCGATATTGGTCTGCCTTCTGCCGTTTACGGGGCAAGCGGTATCCACACCGCGCTCTTTGTTGAAAGCGTCTATTTCCTCCTGCCGCCCTATTATATACTCTTTCAGATAGCTTACCTTGCAAAACTCCTCCAGTTGTTTTGCCGTGCAAAAGGCTATGCTGGAAACATCTATGTTTATCGCCCGTTTTATCCTGCGCCCGCCCGAATTCTGCATACCCCGCCAGTTTTTAAAGGAGTCCGAAACCAGGGCGTAAGCGGGAATGGTGGTAATGGTTTTGTCAAAATTTATTACCTTAACGACGGTAACGGTAATCTCCGCCACGTCCCCGTCCGCTCCGTATTTGGGCATTTCTATCCAGTCGCCCACGCGCACAAGGTCGTTGTAGGCGATTTGAACGCCTGCCACCATACCTAAAATGGCATCCTTGAAAATCAACAGCAAAATCGCGCTCGCGGCGCCCAGACCGCTCAATATCAGCAGCGGGCTTTGCCCCAGCAGGCGGGAGATAATAATGATTACGGCAAAAATCATCAAAATGATTTTTACCGCTTTGATTATCCCTTTGATAGGCCGCTGCCGCGCGGCATTCCGCTTTTTTTCATAAAAGGTATTGAGCAAATCCAGATAAGAATTGACAGCCAATACGCTCATCAATATAATAAAGATGCTCAGCAACACTTCCACGTATTTCTGCAGCGTGGGCATAAGCGGCAAAATGAAGTACAGCGTCAGGGCGGGCGCAAGTGAGATAAGATAATAAGTGCCCTTATTCTCAAAGAACAAGTCGTCCGCTTTGGTTTTTGTGCGCCGGGCGGCTTTTTTCAGCGTTTTAAGGATAATATACTTGGCGATAACATACAGCAAAGAGGCTAGCAGTATGCCCAAAAACAAATAAACCAGTTCTGCCAATATTTGCGCGCTTCTTTGAGACAAATTGTTTTCAAACGCGTTTTTTATCCAGGAATCAAGAATGTCTTTCATTTTTCTCTCCGACAGGCGTAATTATTACTTATTATACCAAATACTTAGAGCAATATCAACAACAGGGGATAATACCCTTTTCCTTTGATATTGACAGTAAGCGGCAATACCGTTACTCTATTGAGTATTATTGCCCGAAAAAGGCAAAAACCGCTTGCAAGAGGTTAATTTGCAAATTTTATTGATATATCGGCTCAGTTGTGATAAACTTAAATATAGCCGTCCGATATTTGTTTCCCCCAAAGGGGGAAAAGGTATCCGCGGATTTTGGAGGGGTTATGACAAAAACATTTAAAACAGGATTGATTCTATTTATATCCGTATGCCTTTTTATGGTAGTCCGCATAGCTTTTTCTTTTGTAAATCTGGCGGACAATTATCTGGAGTGGAGCTTTTCCTTGATTACTCAGATAATAATACTCGGCATAATCCCCCTTTCGCTCTACAAAAGATGGGTAAATCCCGAACCGGGCTCAATCCGCAAGGACTTGAAAATCAAGTTCCGCCTGCATCCGCTTACTTATCCCATCTCTGTCGGGCTGGGCATTGTTTTTACTTTACTTACCACTTACGTTTCCGTAATTGTCGCGGCCGTTTTAATCGCCGTGGGCTTCAGATTCCCCGCCAGCGTGGGCACCATTTTTTCGGACAACACCGTGCTTATCATGTCAATAATCTGCACCGCCCTGCTGCCCGGTATATTTGAGGAGATTTTCAACCGCGGTCTCTTCCTTAAAGCTATGGAAAACGTAAAAAACGAAAAGGTGCTGATTGTATTCGGCGCCCTTTTCTTCGGACTGTTTCATCAGTACGCCGCTCAATTCTGGTACGCCCTCTTTGGCGGAGCGGTGCTTACCATAGTGACTCTGCGCTCCAAAAGCGTGGTGCCCGCTATGATAATGCATTTTATTAATAATTTCTTTTCCGTAATGATGAGCTATACCGCGCAAAAGATGCCCGCGGTTTACGATACTTACATCAACTTGATGCTGCCCGGAGGCGTAATGCTTGCGCCCATTATCTTCCTCTTTTTGCTTTACGTGCTCAGTATGGGAATACGCGCGATAAAACGGCTTAACTCGGAGGAAGAAGCACAGCCCGCCCCTTACGGCGCGCCCCTTCAGCTTAAAGAAAAAACCCGCTGGTGGGAGTACGGTTTTATATACGCCTCTTTCATAGCCACGCTCATCACCACGGCGGCAACGTTCTTATGGAATTTTAATGGTTAAAAATGTAAATATTATCGTCGTAGGCTCCCTAAAGGAACGCTACTGGCAGCAGGCAGAGGAAGAGTACCTCAAAAGGCTTACTCGTTTTGCCAATGTGCGGATAATAGAAGTCCCGGAAGAAAGGGAGCGCAAAAACGCGCCTATAGAGTCGGTGATTGATAAGGAGGGAGCAAGACTGCTCTCTTATGCCAAAGGGGTAAAAATCGCCATGGACGCGGGCGGCGAAATGCTTACCAGTCCGGCGTTCGCGGATATGCTTGCGACTTTCGCGCTGGAGGGCAAAAGCGAAGTCAGCTTTTTTATAGGCGGCTCCTACGGGCTGTCCCGCCAGGTGCGCGCTCAGGCGGATAAAATCATTTCCATGGGCGCGTTTACCTATCCTCACCAAATGGCAAGGGTTATGCTCGCGGAGCAATTATACCGCGCTTTTACCATAAAGGGAAATACCGGCTATCATAAGTGACCTTTCTACATATACTTTAATATGAGAAATGTCACGGAATTATACGGCTGTATAAAAAAGCTTAACGCGCATGCGCGCCTTGTGGGCTTAACTTACCTTAACAATCCCATAATAATGGCAAAAAAGGGGATGGACAATGCGGGCGGCGGCATACTGGTGACAGGGGCTATCCACGCGCGGGAGTATATTACCGCTTACCTTGTGTGCAGATTGGCGCAAGAATACGCCGGGGATTATCCCGTGCATTTTATACCTTTGCTAAACCCGGACGGCGTATTTCTGGCAAGAGGGGGAGCGGATACCATTCCCAATGCCAAGTTGAGGTATGAACTGATAGAATTAAACGGCGGCAGAGATTTTTCCCTGTGGAAAGCGAACGCAAGAGGAGTGGACCTCAACGTCAACTTTGACGCGGAGTGGGGAAAAGGAGAGTCTAACGTGCGCCATAAAGGGAGCAGCGACTACATTGGCCCCCGCCCCTTTTCCGAAAGGGAAACAAAAACTATAAAAAACGTGTTAAAAAAACGCCCTTATTCCTTGTGTCTGTGTTATCATAGCAAGGGAGAAGAGGTGTACTGGGGCTTTGGCAAGGATATCCGCTACCAAAGGGAGGCGCAGGCGTTTGCGGACAAGCTGGGCTATACGCTCATGCAAAGCCGGGGCAGCGCGGGCGGCTTAAAAGATTATTTCACCTTAAAATACGGCAGGCTGGGTTTGACAATCGAGGTGGGCAGCGACAGCTTTTCTCATCCCTATCCTTTGGGGGAACTGGATAACCTGTACGCTAGGCATAAAGGCAGTCTGGAGCTGGCGTGCGAGATAGCCAAAAAACTGGAAAAGGACGGCAATTACTAATGGATGACGCGTTTTTTATGCGCGAAGCGATTAAGGAAGCGCGCAAGGCTTTTGCCGAGGACGAAGTGCCGGTAGGCGCGGTTGCGGTGAGCGAAGGCGCAATAATTGCGCGCGCGCATAACATTTCCCGGCAAAAAAAGCACTCTTTGCTGCACGCGGAAATGCTTGCCATGGACGAGGCAATCAAAAAAACCGGCGACCCTTATCTTGATAACGCCACCCTTTATGTTACAATAGAGCCGTGCACCATGTGCGCGGGAGCGATGCTGAAGGCAAGGCTGGCAAGACTGGTTTACGGCGCCAAAGAGCCAAAGGGAGGCGGAGTAAGCTCAATGTACAATTTGCTGCAGGACAGCAGGCTTAATCACAGGGTGCAGGTGGAAGAGGGCGTATTGGGCGAGGAATGCGGCGCGCTTATGACGAGTTTTTTCACTAAACAAAGAGAGTTGAAAAAGGGATAAGCTATGATAATCATTGTGGGCTTAGGCAACAAGGGAAAAAAATACGACAAAACCTTTCATAACGCCGGGTTTGGGGTAATTGATAAAATAGCGGCACTCACCGAGGTTAAGCTAAAGACCAAGGAATGCTCAAGCCTTACCGCAAGAGTGGGCGGCGACATAATTCTTGCCAAGCCGCAGACGTATATGAACAACAGCGGCGAAGCGGTGGCAAGCCTGCTTGCAAAATACAAGGCGGAACTTTCCGATCTGGTTGTCGTTTACGACGATATTGATTTGCCCATGTTTTCTTTGCGCTGCCGCGCGGAAGGCGGGCCGGGCACTCACAACGGGATGCGCAACATAATTTCGGTTATAGACAGCACGGAATTTATAAGGGTGCGGATAGGCATAGGCAGACCGGAGCAGAGGGCGTCCGCCGATTACGTGCTTGGCAAATGGAGCAAGGAAGAGGAAAAACAGTTTGCAGCCGTATTTAATAAGGCAGCAAAAGCAATAATAGAATATGCGGGCAACCGGGATAAACAGAAGCTATTGAAAGCCATAAACGAAAAACGGGATGATATTGGATAAAATCTTAACAAGCGAATATTTAGGCGGCGATTTTGTACGGTTAAAGGAAGCCATCAAAAAAAATCAGGACTCAATCGCCTTTACCAACTCGGCAGGCTCCAAGCGGCATATTACTTGTATGCAGGAGCGTTTTTTTGTGTACATCACGCAAAACAGCGTGCAGGCAAGAGAAGCGGCGGACGCTTTTTCCGAAATGCTGGATAAAGAGGTGGTGTATATCCCCCACAAGGAAGAAATCCTGCTTTTCGCCAAAACCTACATCTCCCGCACGCTGCCAGAAAGGCTGGAGGCTTTATATAAAATATTGTCCGGACAGGCGTGCGGCTGCACCATTTCCATAGAAGGGCTGACCCAGTACTTTCCGGATAAAAACGTGTTTTTGTCCCTTACCCAAAAAATCGAAAAAGGCAAGGAGATAAACCTGGACGCGCTTACCGGCTTGATGGCAAAGTCCGGATACGAAAGGGTGGTGAGCGTGGAGCAGAAGGGCTGCTTCAGCGTGCGCGGGGATATAGTGGATATATGGCCGCCGCATTTGCCCCTGCCCGTAAGAGTGGAGCTGTACGGGGAGAGCGTGGAGGATATCAAGCTTTTTGCCTACGACACTCAAATGTCGGTAAAAGCTATAGATAGTGTAGTAATAATACCCAATAGCGACCTTTTGGTATCCGAAGAACGCCATATCCGCATAATCGGGCAACTGCAGGAGCTTGCGGAAACGTCCTTTAAGACTACGGCGGAGATAATAAGCGAGGTGCTTGCGCGCTTTGCCGCCAACCCCTTTGACGCATCTCTGGTATGGCTTATCCCTTTTATGAAAAAGGATATGGCGCTGCTTGCCGATTATTTGCCCGCGGACGCTCTGATAGTATTTGAGGACGCTTTTGAGGCGGAAGCCGCGCTTTCCCGCTATTACGAAGTACATAATTTGCGCTGCGCCAATTTTATCAAAAGCGGCGAAATTTTACCCGAACACAGAAAGAGCTGCATTGACTACAATGAAACGCTTAAGCAACTGCAACCTTTTGTAAAACTTGCCTTCCTCAGTCATAATATCGCCAATCCCCTCTTTTACGCCAACAAGGTTTACAATTTCAACGCCTTTGCGCCGCCCCAATATTACCGCTCCTTAAACAGTCTGGTTGGCGATTGCGTGCTGCACGTAAAAAACGGGAATAAGGTGTTGATTTACGCGGGCAGCAGGATTTCGCAGGACGCGCTCAACTTGCTTTTTATGGATAACGGACTGAAGGCGGATTTAGCCGACGAGTGGCGGGGCGCGGAGATTACCCTGCTTCCTTACAAACTGAAAAACGGCTTTATTTACAACGATTATAAAATTTCGGTAATAGGCACCGAGGAAATCGGCAGGCCTAAAATCAAAAGGGACAAAATAAAGGCGCGCAAAGAGGATGCCGTATTGCCCAGAGAGGGGCATTACGTAGTGCACGAGCGGTACGGCATAGGGCTCAGCCAGGGCATCAAGACCATCAATACGCAAGGCGTTGAGCGTGATTATTACGTAGTCAAATACGCGGGCGACGACCTGCTTTACGTACCCGCGGAAAACATAGATTCGCTGGAATTGTATCTGGGCGAAAGCGCGCCTAAGCTGCACAGTTTGAGCGGAGCGGAGTTTGAGCGCATCAAGGCAAGGGTAAAGGGCAGCGTAAAAAAAATGGCTATAGACCTGCTTCAGCTCTACGAGAAGCGCAACAGCCTGAAAGGGCATAAGTACGGACCGGACACGCCCTGGCAGGAAGAAATGGAAGAGTCCTTTGAGTTCGCGCCCACCGACGACCAGATTATCGCCACGGCGGAAATCAAAGAGGATATGGAAAAAGGCAAAATAATGGACCGCCTGCTTTGCGGAGACGTGGGCTTCGGCAAGACGGAAGTCGCGATACGCGCCATTTTTAAGACGGTGCTGGAAGGCAAACAGGCTTGCGTGCTTGCCCCCACCACTATTCTTGCCGAGCAGCATTTCAATACCATTTCCGAAAGGCTGGCGGATTACGGCCTTAAAATCGCCCTGCTTTCCCGCTTTGTCGCTCCCTCCGAGATTAAGGCGAGCCTTAAAGCCATCAAGAGCGGGGATATAAATATAATTGTGGGAACGCACAGGGTACTGAGCAACGATGTGGAGTTCGCGGACCTGGGGCTGCTGGTGCTGGATGAGGAGCAGCGGTTCGGTGTGGAGCATAAGGAAAAAATCAAGCACTTAAAAAATACGGTCAACGTTTTGACGATGTCCGCCACACCTATCCCCCGCACGCTGCACATGGCGCTGACGGGTATACGGGATATCTCCACGCTGGAAACGCCGCCCGAGGGCAGGCACCCTATAGAAACTTACGTAACCGAGTACACGGATACTCTGCTTACGGACGCGGTACTGCGGGAGGTCTCCAGAGGGGGGCAGGTATTTATACTTTACAATAAGGTGGAGAGCATAACCGGCTTTTACAAAAAGGTGACGGGATTGCTGGGCACATCCATACGCGTAATATACGTGCACGGGCAAATGGAAGCGGAGGTTCTGGAGAAGCGCATTCGCTCCTTCTACCAGAAGCAAGCGGATGTGATGATAAGCACGACCATTATAGAAAACGGCATTGACATACCCGACGCCAACACCCTTATTGTGATAGACGCGGACAGGCTGGGGCTCAGCCAGTTGTATCAGATACGGGGCAGAGTGGGGCGCAGCCACAGGCTGGCATACGCCTACCTGACTTATGACGGCAATAAAATTTTGAGCGAAAACGCGGTAAAGCGACTAAGGGCGATTACCGACTTTACCAGTCTGGGCAGCGGATTTAAGATAGCCAAACAGGATTTGATGATAAGAGGGGCGGGCAATATCATAGGCCCGGAACAGCACGGCAATATGGGCAAGGTGGGTTACGATATGTTTTCCCGGCTGATTAAGGAAAGCGTGGAGGAGCTTAAAGGCAATACCCCGAAAAAGAAAAGGGATATTACCCTCAGCATTGAGTTTGCCACCAACATACCGCGCGACTACATCGCGGACAATACCGAAAGAGTAAAGGCTTATAAGCGCATTTCCATGCTCAACAGCATGGCGGAGCTGGATAATCTCGCCGCGGAACTGAAAGATATTTACGGCAGACTGCCCCTGCCCGCTCATTCCCTAATGTACGCGGGGCTGATAAAAAATCTGGCGGGGGAGCTTAACGTAAAAAGCTTTGTCATAAAAAAGAAAGAGGCAAAGCTAAGCTTTGCCGACAACAGTTGTTACTCCGACGCCAAACTGATGAACGCCTTGAGCGAATACTCCGCCTTTGCCACCCTTTCGGCGGGTAAAACCCCTACCGTTATTTTTAAGCTTGACAATATGGATGAATTGTCAGCGCTGAAAACTCTTGCCCAATTTATGGAAAAAGGCGCAAGTTAAAGGATATATTCAGTAATCCTCTTCCTCGTCCTCTAAGGGGTTTTCGGTATCCCAGTCCTCTTCTTCTTCTTTTAGTGACTCAAAGGATAAGTCCAGATCGCTAATGTCCTCCTCTTCCTCTTCCTCATCCTCTTCCCACTCGTCTTCCTCAAAATCTTCCGCCAGCAACGCCTTCCTGCGATCCTCTTCCGCTTGTTGTTTTTCCAGACAGGCGGGACAAATAGTTTCGCCCTCTTCCAGAAAGTTGATTCGGCAAACGGGGCAGATTTCGTCCAGTTCGTCCTCCGCTTCGTCAATCTCGCCGAAATTAACGCCGTTTAATTCCTTTTTACAGATATCGCAAAGGTCCTCTTCTTCCAAGATATAATTAAGGTCGCATCTGGGGCACTTCTTGAATTTTGCCATTGCTATAGCCTCCTATACAAAGACTAGTCTTTTATGAGATACATTATATTGACTATTGTGTGTTTTGTAAACTATTTTTAATGATTTTTTTGTTAAATAATACCTTCGCTCTTTTCCGTTCCCGTCCGATGTTGTCAAACATAAAACAATCAGCAGCGGAACGCGCCCGATTATCAAAAAAAGCAACCCTTTTTTCTAGGATTGCTTTTGCGTTTGTTTACATTCGGGGCGCCTTTATCCCTTTAATCTCTTGATGATTTTATCTATCTTTTTATTATTGATGGTGGCGGCGTCCTTTGCGTCATCGATATGCGCTTTGGCAAAATCCTCATACGCCTTGCTCTTAGCCTGGCTCTCTAATTTCTTTTGTATGGACTTTTCGAAAGTTGTGCCTTTAAGGTCAAGCTCCTTGTCAATCTCAAAGGAAAAGCCCTCGCCCTCTACCTCCGCATATTCCTTAAAAGGAAGCAGGGATATCATAAGGATATGCACGCCGTAATCGGTATAGCAGAATGCCAGCTTACCGTTAAGAAAGGCGTGACCCACTGCCGCGTCCGCGTTATCCGCGTATAACGCTCTGCCCAACTCGACAAAGGAAGCGTACAAACCGCTTTTTACCCCTTGGGGAGGGATAAGGTAGCCCGTTTCGTTGTTCATTATGCCGGGGTCATCGTTATACAGGTATTTATAATCGTCAAATATCTGCAGGCGTTCCTCCGCCGTTTCCGCTTCCGCAAGTTTTTCCTCCAATTCCTCGTAGATGCCGCCCGCACCGAACAAGTCGCGCTCCACTATCTTGCCATCCTCGTCTTTCGCGAAGGGGAAGGAGTCCTCGTCCTCGGGGTCGTAGTCGGGATTGCTCTCTTTGGTTTTGATACTTTGCCCTATCAGATAAAACAGGGAGTTTTTACCTTGCTCGTCGCCCTTGATAGCCCACTCGTTGGCAAGGTCTAATTCCTTAGAGCCTTTGTTGGCGTTTAAGAAAGTCTTTTGCTCCTCGGAAAAATTAAAGAGGATTTGCTGAACGTAAAAATATTGCTCAATCTTTTCCGTTTGGGGGAAGTAATATACGCTCTCCAGATTGGAGGCGATAGCCTCGCTGAACTTAGTCGTTTTAGCTTCCGCGCTCAGGCTCTCGTAAACCTCTTTATTCGTTTGGATAAGATAATTGTATTCCTCCTGAATTTTGGCGGGGTCTATCTCGGCTATGGATTCGCTGAGTTCAAAATTAAGCGCGCTTAATACGGAGCTTTCGAAAGCAGACTGATACAAGGACTCTATGGAGCGGTTTTGATTTTTGAGATTGGTGCGCAATCTCCTGTACGCTTCGCTTTCCGCTACCGAAGAGTAGTTCTTTTTTTCCAGCTTGAAAAACGCGTATTTCTCGTCATCGGTAAAATTTGCCTTATACCTGTTGGGTATTTCAGGCTCTTCTTCCTCTTGCTTTGTCTTGGTGGCGCGGGTGGCGATAACCGTGTATTCATGCTCCGCGGTAAGCTCCTCAAAGCTCTCCTCGCCGTCCGTGACTACCCTTCTGTCAAAAGAGGCAACGACTTTCTTTTTGCCCGCCTCGTCCGTCTTAAACGGCTCCTTATACATCGCCTCGGTAAGGGGGGTGATAACCGGCTCTTTGCCGCTTTCCTCCTCGTATATTATGCGCAGGCGGATATCTTTAAGGTCAACCTTTTGATTTTGATAATACTCATTTTCAAAACCGGCGTTGTTATCGTCTTTTTGCACAAATTCGATTTTTTCTATATTATCTCTGTCTATCTCGTCAATCTGCTGTACCAGCTCGCTTTGCTCGTACTCTTTGACAAAGTTTTCGATAGTGGAAATTATTTCATCGTTGACTGCCTTAATGGCGTTATAATATTCTCCCCAGGTCAGCATATCCTCGGGCTTTTTGGGGTTATCCCAATTAACTGTGACGCTTTGACGGGCAGGGTATTTTTTCAATTCGCCCATCGCCTTGATAACGATATACTTGGATTCTATCTTTTTATCAAGCAAATATCTTATGCCTTCCTCAAGTTCGTATTGCTGAAACACGCTTTGCGCGTTGCTGTTAATATAATCGGTAAATTCCAACTGTGTGACATAAAGGGTAATTCCGTCCGCGCTAACGGTAGCCAAAACCTGATTGGCTTCCCTTTCCGCATTAGGTTTGATAAGAGAGCAGCCGCTAAACAGCATTGTCATTACTATTGTTAAGGCCAAAAAAGCCAGAAGTTTTCTTTTCATACCTACTCCGTACAAGCTAAAATGCTATACAACATTATACAATAAACGCAATCATTTATCAAGATATTTGCGCCTAATTAGCCAACTATGTTAATTTTTCCATTTTCGCCATAATTTAGTCGGTTTATTTGGCGTGTATAAAGAAACACATAACCGAGCGTCACGGGCCTCACGCAGCCCGTATCAGTGCCGCTATGCGCCGCTCTCCATTAAAAAAGGGCTGCGCTAAAAATAACACAGCCCGTTTTTTTGATTAGTTGCTTATTAACTCTTACTCTTATGCAGCAGTCTTATCGCTTAAGAGCCAATCGAGTAATGCGTCGCCAATAGGAGCTAATTCGCTTCCGTCGGTAATAACTATAGCATCCTCAACGTTTGCCGCAAAAGCCGCTGCGCCCCAGCTCTGCCACTGGTCAAAGCCAAGACCTAAGGATAAGCCGACTATTGTAGTGTTGCCGAGCTTGACATACAGGTTGATGCCCAAACCGTTGGCGGGGAAGGCAAAGGTGATGTTGACGCCGTTGGCCCCGAACAAAGCGGTTTCCAGATCGGTGCCGGTCAAGCCAAGGTCAAACCTGGTGTTAAGGTAGCCGATAGCCGCCCCGTCGTCAACCTCTTCTTCACCCAAATCCGAGGCGATGCCTTCCTTAATTAAATCGACAAGACCGTCCGCGCTCAAATCTATCGTGAGACCAAACGCGCCAAAGATAGGCTGCGCATTGGCAAGAACAGTAAACAATTCCGTAGTGGACAACTTCTGGTCCTCTATTAATTTAGGGATGGAATTCTGACCAAGCAACAGGTCGATTATAGGAGATATAATAGTCATAATGTTGAAACCGGCCGCCTCTTCCTCGTCGCCTTCTTCATTTTCAATTTCAGGTACGCAGCAGCTGCCTGCTACATACTTGGTGGGGTCGTTATAAGTGATAC